>JAGBFZ010000048.1 GCA_018110855.1 Oscillospiraceae bacterium | reverse complement strand
GGAGGCGGTCTTGTACGCCTCCCCTCGAAATGCTGTCGCATTTCTCACCCCTTGCTCCGTTTTTTGATATAAAAGGAGATTTCGCCCTCTGCGGAGGGCGACCAAAGGGCGCCGCCCTTTGGAAACCTGCCACCTTTGAAAAGGTGGACGAAACTTTTAGAGTGACATTATTAGTGAAGATTTTTTCATTTGAGTGCTTTATCGACAAGCTAAGTCTTCCCGTAAAATACGGGGAGACTTTTTTTAATCGCAGTCATAAAACACCCTGTATTTCTTCTCCGAGTGTGAATAAGCGCTCATAACAAGCCCAAGCCCGATGTACATAGAAAGAGTAGAGGTTCCGCCCTGACTTAAAAACGGCAGGGGAACGCCGATAACGGGCATTGCCCCGAAAACCATGCCTAAATTAAGTATGCAGTGAATGCAGATCATGGAGTAAACGCCCACGCAGAGATATTTTCCCGTGTCGTCCTTTGCAATGCGGGAATCCGCCATGATCTTCAGGCAGATGTATGTGAGAACTGCAACGACCGCCATGCAGCCCACAAAGCCGAAGGTCTGACCCACAAAGGTGAAAATAAAGTCATTAGCAGCCTCGGGTACCTTGACATATTCTCCGCCGAAAAGCCCCTTGCCGAAAATCTGACCCGAGCCTAAAGCAGTCTTGCTCACCTTCTGATGATAGCCAATTCCCAAAGGATCAAGCTCCTCGTCGAAAAGAACCAGAAAGCGTGTTTTCTGAAAGGGCTTCATAACCTTTGTCCATACAAAATATACCCCCACAGGGAGAGCGATAATGCAGGGAAGGATATATTTCCATGATATCCCCGCCGAGAACATCATAATCACGAATATCATCAGAAAAACGCTTGCCGTTCCGTCATCGCCCTGTATCATGACAATGACCGTAGGTATCGCCGCATGAGCGCACAGAAGCAGAACGTTTGAGAATCTGTTTATCCTGTCCCCGACCTTTGATAAATGGAGCGCAAAGGTGGTTACAAATGTGACTTTAAGCAGCTCGGAGGGCTGAAGAGTCATAAAGCCCAGATCGATCCAAGCCCTGTCGCCGTAGACCTCAATTCCGAGGCTTGTGAATACCAGCAGTGATAAAACTATTGAAACAGGGGCATATAAGACCCACAGCTTGATTATCTTGTTATAATCCATTGCCGACAGCATAAGAGCAATGATCCAGCCTGCAATAACAGCAATAGCCTGAGTCTTGTAAAGACCCGAATCCACCTCAATAGTGGCAGCTCCGTTTACCACAATGGAGTAAAGCAGTATCACGCTGAAAACCGACAGTGACGCCGCCGCAAGAAAGAGCATCTTGTCAAGCCTGCGGAAATACTGACGGATATACCCGAGGATCGCTTTCATATATCAGCCGAACGCCTCCTTTTCCGACATTTTTCTGTGATTATATTATAGCACATTTCGGGGGCTTATTTCAATGGGGAAAATTATATCAATTCCCTTACAAAAGGGTAACAAAAAAGGGACGTCAGAAAACGCCCCTTGAATATCATGTAACTAACCTGTCTCTGCCGGATTTTTTGCCGTCATAAAGCAGATGATCCGCGCGGTTGATGGTCTCATCGGGGGTCTCCCCCATAATGGCTTCGGCAGCACCCGCCGTAACTGTAACGGGTATCCTTTCGCCGTTCCACATATATTCCGTATTGCGGATCCTGTCAAGAAGCTCCTCCAGAAAATCCCTTGCTTCCTTTATGCTCTTGCTCGGGAGAATGATGAGAAATTCCTCGCCGCCCCATCTGGAGACAAAGCCCTTTCTATTTTCGGCTTCTTCTCTGATAAATGCCGAAAGCTCCTTTAATACATAGTCGCCGCAGGCATGACCAAAGCCATCGTTTATCCGCTTAAAATAGTCAATATCAGCCATTGCGGCAGTATAGCTTTTACCTTTTGCAATAAGCTCGTCAATGGCTCTTCTGCCGCTTCGCCTGTTGAGAAGAGAAGTGAGAGGATCTCTTTCCACCAGCTCACGGAGATTGTATCTGAGAGTATTGGCGCTTCGGGCGATGTCACCCACCTCGTCTGTGCGGCTGAGGGTTTTCGGATTCAGCTCGGATCCGAAACCGCCGTTAGCCACATTTTCCATAAAGCTGCTTACGTCCGAAAGAGACCGCACCAGATTCATGGAAAACTTCCGGAAAACCGCCATTGAAACACCCATAACGCATACGCTCACAAGTGCGAACACGAAGATTATCATGCGCATATTGCTTCTGGCAGCGTCTAAGGGTCTGCCTGCGAATATCATTCCCACCGTCTTTGCGGAGGAGTTCATAACAGGTATGTAATAGCCCGCATAGCCTTTTCCGTTTATCTTTATCTTGCCGCTGTAATATTCAAGGCCGCTATCCAGCACGCATTCGGAAATCTTTTTATCTGCGGAGGTGCCGACAAAATAGCTGTTGTCCCTGCGCCTGATCGAAGTAAACATACGGGTGTCGCCCCAGAAAATTGTAAAGTCAACGTCCTCGCTGCAGGCGACCTGAGAGATCTTAGCATTGAAATCCTTGTATGAAAGCATATTTCCGCCCTTGTAAAGGGATCCGTTTTCCATATAGTATTCTCCTTGGAATTCGGTATCGTAAAGGTTGCAAAGCTCTCTGGCAGCGTTGTGCACCTCAGTTTTTATCCCATCCTCAGTGGCGATGTATATCATTACCGAGCCTACAATAGTGATACAGGCACAGATAAACACAGCGGTAAGGGATATCATGGTAAGTATAGTTGCAGTAAGACCGCGATGCTTTTTCATACTGTTCACCTCGAAAAGAAGTTATTTAATATATTATACAACATTATTCTGCACTTTGCAAGAGATTTCATTATTTTTTAACATAATTGGCAGCAATGTTGAGATCATTGTAAACTATATGCCGCAGCAATTGCCGGGAGACATACTAATTTATCTTATATTTTTCATTTGGGGAGAATTTACGCTCCATATCAGTCATATAATATCTGAGAACGAAAAAAAGGAGACAGAGCAATGCGGCTTCTTACTGTAATAATATCGGTGATACTGCTCATAGGAGCATTTTTTCTTTCATATCGTCCGGAAAATGAGGATATCCCTGCCTCAGCCGATCAGGGGAAAGGAGTATCCATGCCTTCACTGATGTATCACAGCGTTCTTAAAGACCCTTCAAGGACGGGTGAATATGTAATAACCCCCCAGCTGCTTGAAAGCGACCTGAAATATCTGAAAAACAATGGCTATACCGCCGTAACCCCCGAGGAGATACTCGCCTTTGCGGACGAGGGAGCATCATTGCCCGAAAAGCCGATATTCATCACCTTTGATGACGGGCATCTGAATAATATCACCTACGCATTGCCGCTGCTTGAGGAATACGGCATGAAAGCCACGGTAAATATAACAGGAGCTTTTACGGTTCAGTCGGAAAAGGAAAACGACCCCAATCCCGCCTATGCCTATATGACTCGTGAAAATGCGGCTGAGCTGACAAAGGGAGATGTATTTGCCGTGGGCTGCCATACCTATAATATGCACAGCCTTAACTGCAGACGGGGAGCCTCAAGGAACAAGGGCGAATCCGAGGAGGCATATCTGCGGATATTTGCGGAGGATACAGACAGATGGCTTGAGCTTTTCGGCAGCGGACATACCGTATATGCCTATCCCTACGGCATGATGTCAAAGGAGGGCTTAGATGTTCTGAGGGAAAGGGGGTTTCGGATAATCCTCACCTGCCGTGAAACGGGAAATTTTATTCAAAATGATGGCAGCTTAAAAAACGAGCTTGTGATAATTGACCGCTATAACCGCACAGGACTTGTGCAAACTGACGAATTTATGAAGAGCTGCGGAATTTAATAAAATCATCATTGACAAAACTAATGGTTTGTGGTATTCTATAAATATACTGTTCAAGTATATAATACACCAAGGAAGTACAATTCAAAGATGGCTGATAACAGTCCATGACTTTGGAAATTTATAAAAACGGAGGAATATTTATTATGAAAAAGTTTGTTTGCTCTATCTGCGGCTATGTTTACGAGGGCGATGCAGCTCCCGAGAAATGTCCCCAGTGCGGCGCACCCGCATCCAAGTTCAATGAGGTAGCACAGGGCGAGGGTCTCAAGTTTGCCTGCGAGCATATTGTAGGCATCGCAAAGGAAGTTGACGATAAGGAGATCATCGAAGGTCTCAATCAGAACTTCATGGGCGAGTGCACCGAGGTAGGAATGTACCTTGCAATGTCCAGAGTGGCTGACAGAGAGGGCTATCCCGAGGTTGCCGAGGCATATAAGAGAATAGCATTCGAGGAAGCAGAGCACGCAGCAAAGTTTGCAGAGCTTCTGGGCGATGTAGTTACCGACTCCACCAAGAAGAACCTTGAGATGAGAGTAATGGCAGAGCACGGCGCAACACAGGGCAAGCTCGACCTTGCAGTAAAAGCAAAGCAGCTTAACCTTGACGCTATCCACGACACCGTTCACGAGATGGCAAAGGACGAAGCAAGACACGGCAAGGCATTTGAGGGTCTCCTTAACAGATACTTCAAGTGATCCGTATCATACAAAAATAACATATCCGCCCTTGATTTTCGTCAGGGGCGGATTTATTTGTTTTCGGTTATTCCAATGCCGACTGAATAGTATCACAGATAAGCGGCTTAGTAAAGCCCTTTTCCGCGTCATTGTAAGTGATATCCGCACCGATCATCAGATGATCGTCAAAAAGGAGATTCACCACCACATTATCGGGCAGATCGGGATAATTCAGTATCTTGTAGGTGTACATCGTCACCTTTTTGCCCGAATAGGGCAGCAGATCGAAGCCCTGAGCCTTCTGCAGCTCGTTGTACTCATTGTAGGAAGCGTTAAATTCCGCAGGTATCTCCACCTCCTTGCTCTCAGGCTCAGGCTCAACGATAAGCCCGCATCTGTTGAGCATCTCCACCCTTTCCGCATTGCATTCAAAGGTGAATTTCTTCTCGTTTTCCGCCTCGCCCTTTGCAGTCAGCACAAAGAATGCAAGTGCTCCGAGAATAATGAAAACCACAGCAAGGAAAATACCCTTGCCTCTTTTTTTGCCGTCCTCACGTCCGCCTGAATATTCTCTGCTCATGATCAACGCAACTCCATGTTAAAAATTTACCCATAAGGGCAGTTGGTACTTTATATATATGCAGAAGGATCATAAAAAAGACAGGCTATAAAAAAATCGCAAAAAATGAGGGTAATGAGCATCGTAAAAATATTGACATAAGGGGAAAAGTCTGCTATAATGATACTGTATTGCGGTAAAATGCCGTGAAGCATTTTGCCATAAACCGAAAAAATCATCGAAATGAGGAATTTTAAATGTCTGCTAATATCGTTATCGGCACCCAGTGGGGAGACGAGGGCAAGGGAAAGGTAATAGACATCCTTGCATCCCGTGCAGATGTGGTTGTCCGCGCACAGGGCGGAAACAATGCAGGTCATACCGTAGCCAGCGGCGGCGAGACCTATAAGCTCCATCTCATTCCCTCAGGCATTCTTTATAAAGACACCCTCTGCCTTATCGGCGCAGGCGTGGTTCTTGACCCTAAGGACTTACTCGGCGAGATCGACTCCCTCTCCGCAAGAGGAATTTCCTTTGACAATCTTAAGATCGACCCCAGAGCGCATATCATCATGCCGTGGCATATCGCCCTTGACGGACTTTCCGAGCAGTTCAGAGGAAATAAGGATATAGGCACCACCCACCGCGGTATCGGTCCTACTTACATGGATAAATACGAAAGAAGCGGACTTCGCTTCTATGACCTTGTTCACCCCGATATCTTCAGAGAAAAGGCAAAGAGCGTGGGCGAGCTGAAAAATGCCATTATCACAAAGGTGTACGGCGGCGAAGCCATCGACCTTGATAAGGTTATCGAGGAATATATCGGCTACGGACAGCGCCTTGCACAGTATATGGACGATGTTTCCGTCCTCACATACGAGGCAAAGAAGGCAGGCAAGACTATTCTTTTCGAGGGCGCACAGGCAACTCTCCTTGATATCGACTTCGGAACATATCCTTATGTTACCTCCTCCCACCCCCTCTCCGCAGGTGTCTGCACAGGCTCAGGTGTAGGACCCATGGTAATTGACGGCATTTACGGCGTTGCCAAGGCATATACCACAAGAGTGGGCAAGGGACCCTTCCCCACCGAGCTTAATGATGAAACAGGCGATTATATCCGCAATAAGGGCGGCGAGTTCGGCACCATCACAGGCAGACCCAGAAGAACAGGCTGGTTCGATTCCGTTATCGTTCGCCATGCAGTAAGAGTAAACGGACTTTCCTCTCTCGTTATCAACAAGCTCGATACCCTTGCAGGACTTGATACACTGAAAATATGCGTAGCATATAAAAAGCCCGACGGCTCTGTAATAAAGGACTTCCCCCCCACACTTGAGGGACTTGAGGGCTGCGAGCCTGTTTACGAGGAATTCCCCGGCTTTAACGAGGATCTTTCTGCTTGCAGAAAATTCGAGGAGCTTCCCGAGATTTGCCGCAAGTATATCGCACGGCTTGAGGAGCTTTGCGAGTGTCCTATCAGCATGGTAGGCGTAGGCCCCGACAGAGAGCAGGTAATTGAGAGATAAGCACAATTTGGGGCGAAAGCACGTCTTTCGCCCTGTTTTTTTGAAAGGCGGTTATTCTGATATGTATGAAAATCTGAAATATATATCCGACCTGATGAACGAAGCTGTGGAAAAGGACAGCATAGCAGGCGGCAGCGCAGCAGTTATCCGAAAGGGCGAAACAATATTTAAAGAGCATTACGGCTATGCCGACAGAGAAAGCGGCAAAAAGATAGACGGCAGTACAATTTTCCGTCTGTTTTCCCTTACAAAGCCAATCACCGCAGCAGCGGCAATGATACTGCTCGAAAGAGGAAAGATAGAGTTCCGCTATCCCCTGAAATGGTTCCTTCCCACCTTTGAGAATCCGCAGGTGCTTGATGAAAACGGGCTTCGACCCGCAGACAGGGATATAACTCTGGGAGACCTGCTCACAATGACCTCAGGCATATCCTATCCCGGCGGCACTCCCTCAGGAATGAAAATGGGAGAAGTATGGGGCAGACAGGCAGATGCATACGAAAAGGGAGGCAAGCTCCTTGCCACCCGTGATTTTGCCCTTGAAATGGGAAAT
>JAGBFZ010000047.1 GCA_018110855.1 Oscillospiraceae bacterium | reverse complement strand
GCTTGCAGGCGCACTTACCCCCACGGTCAGCACCGCAATTATCAGCACGGGTACAAAATGAAATATGAGACTGAAAAGCGCATTGCCCAGATTTTCGGCTATCATTCTGCCTTTGAAGCTTATGGGACGAAGCAGCTCCGTTGCGATGCTGCCGTCCCATATTTTATTGGGAAGAAAGTAATCATCGGGATAAAATACTGCGCCAAGTCCCATTGCAAGGACAAAATTTGTCGTTACCATCGACATTGTTATTCCGTCAATTTCGCTGCTGCCGCCGTAAAGTGCCCTGTAAATTTCACAAAAAATAAAAAACTGAAGACAGGTGGAAAGTATTTCCATAAGGTGGTCGAAACGGTATGCGCTCCTGCCTAAAAAGCATTTTTTCGCATAGGCGATATAGGGTGATATTCTCATGCTTCCACCACTTCCTTGTTGTATATCCTGCGGATAATGCTTTCAATTTCGGGCTCGGAAATATTTATATCACGGACGTTGTAATTGCTCAGAAGATGATTCATCAGCTCGTTGATATGTACGTCCCTGCTTTCAAAAACAAAGCGTTTCTTATTATTTTCAAGCTCCACAATTTCCACATTATCAATGGGTGCAATATTCTCCTTACAGCCGAACTCAACGTCAAGCTGGCGTGATGTGCCGTATTTTTCACGGATACCCGAAAGTGTGCCGTCATAGACCTTTGCGCCCTCGTCAATTATTATCAGGCGCTTGCAGGTTTTTTCGATGTCCTGCATATCGTGAGTGGTGAATATCATGGTCACATTATCCTGCTCGTTCAGCTCACGGATAAAGCTGCGGATAGTTTCCTTTCCCACCACATCAACGCCGATCGTGGGTTCGTCAAAAAATACTATCTCGGGGGAATGGATAAGCGCCGCAACAATATCCGCTCTCATTTTCTGACCGAGAGAAAGCTGACGGACCGGCTGATCTATAAAGCCGCTCATATCAAGCATTTCGGTGAAGCGGCTCAGATTTTTCTTGTAAACATCATCGGGCACGCTGTAAATTGCTTTCAGCAGTTCAAAGCTGTCAATAACAGGCAGGTCCCATTGAAGCTGGGATTTCTGCCCGAAAACAACGCCTATCCTGCCCACATAATTTTTGCGCTGCTTGTATGGGATATATCCGCCAACATTTATTTCACCGCTGTCGGGATAGAGAATGCCCGAAAGCATTTTTATTGTGGTGGATTTTCCTGCACCGTTAGGACCGATAAAGCCCACCATTTCGCCCTTTTCGATGTTAAAGCTTATGTTTTTTACAGCCTCTTTTTTCTCATATTTCGGCACAAAAAGATTTGCAAGCATACCCGGCACGCCGCTGCGGCGCTTGCTTATCTTAAAGGTTTTGCTTACGTCTTTTACTTCAATGAAGCTCATATTATTCTCCTTTTTTCAGCAGTGAAATTATGCTTTCAAGGCTCGGCTTTCTTATGCTGACTTCGGAAACCGACGTCTGCCCCAATATCAGTTTAAGAATTTCTGCCGAGGTTATGTGGTTGGAGTTGTATGATAATGTGAGAGTATCGCCCATTACGGAATATTTTTTCAGCGGCAGATCCTCAAGATCGGGGATATTTCCGCCGAATTTTATTGTCATAACATCAATGGGAGCATAACGGCTTCTCAGGTTTTCCCCGCTGCCATAAAAGACAAGCTTTCCGCTGTCCAATAGTGCAATTCTGCCGCACATTTTTGATACGCCCGACATATCGTGAGATGTCATTAGCACAGTCATTCCGTTTTTGCAGCATTCGGTCAGCAGCTCGTATAATGCCACTTTTCCGTTTTCGTCAAGTCCCACATTCGGCTCATCAAGGAGAAGCAGCTTCGACTCATAAATAAGCGCCGCACCAAGCTCCGCACGCATACGCTGACCGAGAGAAAGATTTTTTACGGACTGATTTTCATATCTCCCGAAATCAAGCCGTTCCGACAATTCTTCATAACGCTTGTCAAACTCTGTTTTTCCGATTCCGTACACACTCCGTATAAGCTCAAAGCCCTGCAAGACCGTATCATCACGGCAAAGGAGAGGTACTCCCGTGATAAATGTGCTGACATTATTTTTGTACAGCTTTCTGTTTATAACGGGGTCCATATCAAGGGTATAAACTCTGCCGCTGTCGGGTGCAAGAAGTCCGCAGGCAAGCTTTATCATCGTGGTCTTGCCTGCCCCCGAAGCGCCTATCAGACCGACTATCTCGCCCTTTGGAATATGTATGGAAACGTTATTCAGTGCATACTTGCTTACATTTTCAAAATTTATCATAAATCCTCCATAAGAAAAGTATATCCCCTGCAAAAAGCATTTGCAAGGGATTGGGATAAACGGCATTCACACAGGGATAAACGCACAGACGCAGAAATAACCGTCCTCTTCATAGAAATCGCACATACCGCCGTATTTTTCGGTTATTGCTTTAATCTGCGGGATTCCCATACCATGACTTGCGCCGTCGGATTTGGTCGTTTCCAATTCTGGATTTACTTTGAGAATGGACGAACATATCTTATTCTTTACAAGTATTGTTTCATACCCTCTCCGCTGTGAAATTACAACGTCAATTTCGGGAGATTTTTCGTTTGCACAGGCTTCAATTGCGTTATCCAGAATATTTGAAAGCAGTGCGGAAAAATCAAGACTTTCCATTTTCTTAAATGACAGATTTTCAATCTCAGCCTTTACAGAAATGCCCTTTTCACGAGCCATGTTCAGCTTTTCGTTAAGGATATGATTTAACAGGGAATTGCCCGTTTCAATGTAGCTGTGTACAGCATTGAGCTTGTCCAGAATATCCGATGTGTACGCTTTTGCTGACTCGTAATCGCCGCCGTTAAGATAAGAAGCTATTACCATAAGATGATTTTTCATATCGTGCTTAATGCGGCGGACATTTTCGTGGAGAGTGCGAATTTCTTCGTCCTGCTTTTGAATATTTTCGGCGGAGGATTTTAACTCCGCAAGCTCATATTCAAGTTCGGAGTTTTCGCTTAACAGCCTGCTGTATTTTTCGTTAAGAGCAGTATATTCCTGCTCCAAGTCCTTGTACTTTTTCATTTTAACATATACCTCATAAGCTGTTTTTTAGCCGTTTCGGAGTAGCTTCTGCCGATAGGTATTCTCGTTCCGTTTATAAGCTCCGCTTCATCGGAGGTGAGCATTTTTACTGCCGCTTGATTTACAAGAAAGCCTTTATGTATGCGGATAAAGCCGCTGTCCGATAGTG
>JAGBFZ010000046.1 GCA_018110855.1 Oscillospiraceae bacterium | reverse complement strand
CTTTCCGCTGCGGCTATCATTCCTGCGTCCTCGGAAACGGGGATACATGCGCCGGAAAGTCCTCCGATACGGGAGCAAGCCATTACGCCGCCCTTCTTAACGGCATCGTTGAGCATTGCAAGGCAGGCAGTGGTTCCTGCGCAGCCGCACTTCTCCAGACCCATCTCCTCAAGGATATAGGCTACGCTGTCGCCTACTGCGGGAGTGGGAGCAAGTGAAAGATCTACTATACCGAAGGGTACGCCCAGCTTTTCAGAGGCTCTTACGCCTACAAGCTGACCTACTCTTGTTATCTTATATGCGGTCTTTTTGATGATATCCGCAAGCTCGTTGATATCTGCATCGGGGTATTTTGAAAGCGCGGAACGGACAACTCCGGGTCCCGAAACTCCCACGTTTATTATGCAGTCAGGCTCACCCACACCATGGAATGCACCTGCCATAAAGGGATTATCGTCAACCGCATTACAGAACACCACAAGCTTTGCTGCGCCGAAGCACTGATTTTCCACAGTTGCTTCCGCCGATTCTCTGACAACTTTTCCCATAAGCTTTACTGCGTCCATATTGATTCCCGTTTTGGTAGAACCGATATTTACCGATGAGCAGACGCAGGTAGTCGAAGCAAGCGCTTCGGGAATTGAACGGATAAGCCTTTCATCGCCTGCGGAAAATCCCTTCTGGACAAGGGCGGAATATCCGCCTATAAGGTTTACTCCGCACTCCTTTGCGGCTCTTTCCATGGTAAGCGCAAATTTAACGGGGCTTGCATTGCAGGCTGCGGAAACGATAGCGATAGGGGTAACGGATATTCTCTTATTAATAATGGGAATACCGTATTCCTTTTCTATCTCCTCGCCTGTTTTTACAAGCTTTCCTGCGCAGCGGGTTATCTTCTCATAGACCTTTTCGCAGGCTCTGTCGATATCGCTGTCGATACAGTCCATAAGAGATATTCCCATGGTTATTGTCCTTATATCAAGGCACTCGTCCTGTATCATTCGTATGGTTTCAAGAATATCATAAACATTCAGCATAAGTACATTCTCCCCATGTTATATTCTGTGCATGGTATTGAAAATATCCTCATGCATGGTGTGTATCTTGAGTCCCAGACTGTCACCGAGAGCAGTGAGCTTATCCTGCAGCACCACGAAATCATTGCTGATCTTTGTGATATCCACAAGCATTATCATTGCAAACATATCCTGAAGAACGCTCTGGGTCACCTCAATAACGTTGGCATTGTTCTCGGCGCAGATAGCGCTTACCTTTGCCAGAATGCCCACTGCGTCCTTTCCGATAACGGTAATTACTGCTTTCATAAGTAAGATCCTCCATAACTAAAATCATTTAAGTTTAATTATACCATATTTATATTAAAAAATAAACACTTTTTCGGATACATTTCCTATATTACCACTTATCGTCCAAAAAATCAAGTGCTTTTTTGTTATTTTTTGTATTATTATACTCAAATAATTTTTATTGACAGCATTGGGCATTGATGATAAAATTACATATATCAGCAAATTTTTTGAGGAGAATTTTGGGATATGGATATTTTTGTTCCCGATTATTATGAGGATTTTTCCTGTATTGGCTCGGATTGCTCTGACAACTGCTGCATTGGCTGGGAAATCGACATTGACAGTGCGGCTCTTGAGAAATACTCAATGGTGGGAGGCGTTCTCGGAGAGGAGCTGAGGTCAAGCATTACTCGCTCCGAGGACGGTTCGGACTGCTTCGCTCTTGCCGAGGGTGACAGATGTCCCTTTCTGAATGAAAAAAATCTTTGCAGGCTTATCATTGCGGGAGG
>JAGBFZ010000045.1 GCA_018110855.1 Oscillospiraceae bacterium | reverse complement strand
GATGAACTTATCGAGCTTGAAGGCACAAAGGTCATTATGAAATCGGGAAGGCTTTCAGACCGACTTCGGGAGTCTTTGAAAAATAAGAATACCTTCACTGTTTCCGACTGCGGGCTTCTTCAGGAAAAAATATACACAAGCATTGATAATGTTCCCGAAGAGGGAAGCTATTTTACCGTTACTATCGTCAAATGATGGAGGAGCAATGCTTAACGAATATATTTCAAAGGGCGGTCAGAGGCTGAGACTGGGATATACCACAGGCTCCTGTGCTGCGGGTGCGGCAAAGGCTGCGGCAGAGGCTGTTTTATGCGGTCGTTTTCCCGAAAAAGTCATGCTTATGACTCCAAAGGGCATTGAGCTTGAGCTTGATATCCTTCACAGAAAAATTGAGCGGGATTCTGCCTGCTGCGCCGTAAAAAAAGACAGCGGGGACGATCCCGATATCACAAACGGTATTCTTATTTATGTCCGTGCGGAGAAAATCTCTTCGGGAGTGGATATTGTCGGCGGCGAAGGTGTGGGTATTGTTACAAAGGCGGGGCTTGACCGTCCTGTGGGAGACTTTGCGATCAATACAGTTCCGAGAAAAATGATAAAGGCGGCTGTTAGTGAGATCGCTGAGCTTTATGAATATAAAGGCGGCTTTCGCATTACCGTTTTTGTTCCCGATGGAGTACAGCTTGCGAAAAAGACATATAACCCTCGAATGGGGATAGTCGGAGGGATTTCAATTATCGGAACGGGCGGAATAGTTGAGCCTATGAGTTCACAGGCTCTTATTGACACTATCCGTGCTGAGGAAAATATGCGCAAGGCTGAGGGCTTAAAAAACCTTGTTCTTACCTTGGGAAATTACGGAGATGATTTCCTATCGGGTTATCTTCCGGATATTTCGGAGAAAAGCGTTAAATGCAGCAACTTTATCGGCGAGGCTATTGATATCGCTATAGAGCTTCAGTTTGAAAGCGTTCTTATTGTGGGACATATAGGCAAGCTTGTGAAGCTGGGGGCGGGGATAATGAACACTCATTCGTCCTTTGCTGACGGGAGAATGGAGGTTCTTGTTACCTGCGGGCTTCTGGGGGGCTGCACAATGGGGGCGCTTATGAAAATAACGGAATGCGCCACTGCCGATGCAGCGCTTGACATCATTAAGGGAGAGGAAAGGCTTGATGATGTTATGAAGATACTGTGCAGAAAGATACAGTATCATCTTGACGCTCACGGAAAGGGGCAGCTAAGGCTCGGAGCGGTTTTATTCTCAAATTCATACGGTCTGCTGGGTATTACCGATGAAGGCGACAGGCTTATCAAGGGCATTTCGGAGGAATATTTGAATGGTTAATTTTGTGGGTGCAGGCAGCGGCGCTGCCGACCTTATCACTCTTCGGGGCAAACGGCTGCTTGAGGAAGCGGACGTTATTATTTATGCAGGCTCTCTTGTAAATCCCGAGCTGCTGCAATTTGCACGAAAGGACTGTGAGCTTCATAACAGTGCATACATGACCCTTGAACAGGTGGGTGACGTGATCTCTGAAGCGGAAAAACAGGGGAAAATGACTGTCAGGCTGCACACAGGAGATCCTTGTCTTTACGGAGCTATACGGGAGCAGATGGATTTTCTTGACAGAATGGGCGTATCCTATGAGATATGCCCCGGAGTCAGCTCGTTCTGCGGTGCGGCGGCGGCTCTTAAAGCTGAATATACCCTTCCCGATGTTTCTCAGACGGTTATAATCACACGAATGGCGGGGAGGACACCTGTTCCCGAAAGAGAGAGCATATCCGCTCT
>JAGBFZ010000007.1 GCA_018110855.1 Oscillospiraceae bacterium | reverse complement strand
TTCATCAATTTCTGGAACTGTTTCCAGAATAGGCTTCACCATTTCAAGCATAGGCTTTATCTGTGCGATGGTCGTTCCCATTCCCACAAGCATGGTGAACGCACCCGTGACAGCACCGTATGCCGCCGTAAATGAATAATAATCCGCCAGTGAAACATTGGTGGTTATGGTAAAATAATAGATAACGATGGAACCTACAAGTGAAATAAACGAACCGAAGGGTATAACGGGAGTATATTTCGGTTTTGCGGCTTTGGAATACTTCTTTGCCCATTTGGCGAATGCTCTTTTTTCTGCTCCTGACAGCTTTATCTTCTGTATTCCCGAAATAAGCGAGTATGTAAGCGCAGATTCGCCCGTGCTTTCGGTCATTGTTGTTCTCATTAGCCTTACTTGAATAACGGCAGTTATTACCGAAAATATCACCGTCAGCAGAATGACCGTAAGTCCCGGAACAACAAGCCCCGGACCATACTTGAACATCTGCCCTATATAAAGCAGGGAAAACAGCGAGGATAATCCCGTTGTAAAGATGATACCTGCCAGATATGAACACAAATCTCCGATATACGCCATGCGGTTAGCTAGGTCGCCTGAGCCGTATTTTTTGAAGAATTCCGCAGGCAGTGACAATATTCTCATCATTCCGCTTGCTTCTACGGCAATACTCATTTTCTGGGAGATACGGTCAACAATAAGTGTTTTGACCGCAGTAATTATCAGCTGCGAAAGCTGAGAGCACAGCAAAAATGTAAAGACCGCAAACAATAGCTGCAGGCTTGTACTGTTTACCACATGTGAATAGATCACATTATGTATCTTAGGCACAAGCAAGCCTATCAATGTCACACAAAGTGTTGATATACAGATAAGCGTCCTGTCGGAAAATGAGATGGTACTAAATATGTATTTTACCAGATCTACCGCTCCGATTTTCTTCAGGGGCAGGGGCTTATAAAAGCAGTATGCCTCATCATCGAGCAGCTTTACTGTTTTGCTGTTCACACGCAGACGCTTTCCACTTTCGGTGTCGTAAAATGTATATCCGTGAAGTTTGCCCGGAATAAGTGCAACGGGAAGCCCGTTATCCTTTCTTGTGCAAAGCAACGCACCTATGGCATTTTTATACCACTTTTCCTCAAGAACCACCGTTCTTCTCATAATTCCCGAGGGACGCATAAGAAATTCCAGCTGTTCATCTGCTGTTTTTATCTTATCGGGCAACTCCTGCGATTTGATACCATAAAATTTCAGTATCTCATCAATAGCATTTTTTGTCTGTATCCTGTCATCACTCAGAGCCTTTGACAGCTTTTCTCCTGCGACTGCTCCTGCCATAGTTGCAAAAGCCTCCGCAAAAGCATCGTCATCGCTCTGTATCCTCTGTTTTATCTGTTCATCAAACCATCCCACTGTAACACCCCCTTATTCATTTGATACAAGACGGGTATAAAAGCCGCCATTAGCATACAATTCATCATGAGTTCCCCGTTCAACGACCTTGCCCTTGTCGAGGACTATTATCTCATCGCAGTCCCTGATGGTGGACAGTCTGTGCGCCACTACGATACAGGTGATGCCCCTATCCTTAATGGACCTTACAACGTCATATTCGGTCTTTGCGTCAAGGGCGGAGGTGGCTTCGTCCATAACTATTATTGTGGGGTCCTCCGCAAGAACACGGGCTATCTCCAATCTCTGACGCTGCCCGCCGGACAGGTCCTTTCCGCCTTCTGTAAGCATATACTGATAGCCGCCGTCACGCTTCATAATGTCCTCGTGAATTTGAGCGTCCCTTGCAGCAAGTATCATTTCAAAGTCCTCAATGGAATTGTCCCACATTTTGATATTGTTAGCTATGGTGTCCTCAAAAAGGATAATATCCTGATCTACTACCGAAAGAGAGCCTGTGAACACATTTCTGTCTATTTCGTCCATGGGCTTTCCGTCAAACAGTATCTCTCCGCTCCACGGCTTGTACAGTCCCGAAATAAGCTTTGAAAGGGTGGATTTTCCACAGCCCGACGAACCGACAAATGCCACTCTCTGACCGGGCTCAAGAGTCATGCTGAAATCCTCGATAAGCGGGTCCGCCAAGGGGGAATAGCCGAAGGTTACATTTTTCAGTTCTATCATTCCCGTGAGCTTGTCATATTCCGTGTCACTGCTTTGTTCGCCGTATTCCACATCGGTGGGGTATTCCATAACGTCCTCAATACGCTCCATGCTTGTGCGCATTTCCTGAAAGGACTGTGAAGCCTCTATCATCTTAGTTGCGGGAGAGGTAAAGGATAACAGAAAGCCCGAATAAGCGGTTATCATACCGATAGTCCATTTGCCCTGCATACACAGGTAAACGCTTCCCATCAGAATAACGGTATTTGTTATGGTGGACACTAAGGACGGAATAATACCCAGCCTTGCATTAAGCTCGCTGAACTTTACCTTGCCTGCGTTTACGCTTGCCTGATAGCCTGCCCACTTCTCGAAAAATCCATTTTCCGCTCCGGAGGATTTGATGGATTCTATCATCTCTATACCCGCAACGGTAGTACCCGAAAGCTTGCCGCTGTCCCTTGTAGCAACTCTCATAATATTTATTCTTTTTGCGGAAATGTAGTTTGATACAGCAAGATTTATCACTATGGACAATATAGCAATGAACGTCAGAGGAACGCTGTATCTGAACATTACAAGCAGGTAAAATATCATCATGATTGCCTGTATTGCCAGCGGGGCAAATGTAGAAATAAGCGTTCCTGCAATTTCAGAATTCTGCTGCTTTCTTTCGGCAATATCCCCCGCCATACGCTGCGAGAAAAATCCCATTGGCATACGCAGAACGTGCCACATATACTCCGAATTTGCAATTACGGCAATTTTACCGTCTGCTTTCATAGAATAAACCGTGTTTATGCAGGTAACGATTATCTGAATAACAGCAATAGCACTGAGTCCCAGGATAAAAGGCTTGAACCATTCGGGATTCCGCCCCGTGAGGAGTCTGTCAGCAAAAATGTTGGAAAACCCGGGAGTGATAATGCCGATAAGCGAAGTGATGACCGTAGTTATTACCATCAGTGCAAATGCCGCTCCCGTTCCTCTGAGCTTTTTCACCGCAAATTTCATAATGCTCTTCGGCTTTCCCGAGGGCGCAAAGCTCTCGCTCGGCTCAAATAACAAACATATCCCCGTAAAAGCCTTGTCGAATTCCTCCATAGAAATATAGCAAGTGCCTTTTGCGGGGTCGTTTATAACAGCCTTGTTGCCTTTAAAACCGCAAAGGACAACAAAGTGATTGAAGTTCCAGTGGATTATGCAGGGGAAGGTCCCCTTTTCCTTCAGCATTGCGGGTTCATACCTGTAACCCTTTGCGTTAAGCCCGTAATGCCTTGCCGCCTTCAGAATGTTCTTGGCATTGGAGCCGTCTCTCGATACGCCACAGTCGGAACGCACCTGTTCCAGCGGTATCCATTTTTTGTAGTAAGCAAGTATCATTGTAAGAGAGGCAGCACCGCATTCAAGAGCTTCCAGCTGAATAACAACGGGGACCTTTGCCGTTCCCTTGGTCACGGGCTGCTTGACGGTCTTATTCTTTTCCATATTATTTCCTCACTGTATCACAAATGAAATAGGCTTGATGCTTTCAGTAATTACATTTGCCTCATAGACACCATCGGACAATCCGTCAACGGAAAGCTCCGCCGTATATGCAAAATCTCCTGCGTTGTATCCTCCGATATACATCAGATAAGGATCTGCGTCCTCGGGCAACATTATCGGCAT
>JAGBFZ010000044.1 GCA_018110855.1 Oscillospiraceae bacterium | reverse complement strand
GTAAACGGCAAGTTTGTCAATAATCAGGGCGTTGTTTACGACACCGACAAGGGACTGTATACTGATAATAACGGCAATTACTACGAATACAGATGCTTCACCACTATTAACGATCAGGGTGAGCTTTCAAAGCGCCATGTTTACACGCTCAAGACTCCCGTTATTGACGAGGCAACAGGCAAACAGGCTGAAACTGACGGCGTTCTTCAGTGGGAAGAAGGCGGAAGAGAATATGTCTACAATGAGATCACCGATAATTATGAGGCTCAGGATGCAAGAGGAAACACCATTTATGCGGATATGACCGACGGTGCTCTCAAATACTCCGACCTTGACGGCTTCACCATCGGCGCTGACGGCGTTCTCACTGCTCAGTATGCCAGCGAGATGCGCTCTCTCGCAAGGATCGAGCTTGCTACCTTCGACAACGTTGAGGGTCTCACTGAGATAGGTGACACTGCGTTCGCTCAGAGCTCCGCTTCGGGCAAGGCTAATATCAAGCGCCCCGGCGATTCCGGTGCGGGCGAGATTCAGTCCTCCAAGCTCGAAATGTCCAACGTTAACCTGGCAAATGAGTTCTCCGACATGATCGTTACTCAGAGAGGCTATCAGGCTAACGCAAGAATCATCACTACCTCCGACTCCATGCTCGAGGAGCTTGTAAATCTCAAGAGATAAGCTTTAAGCTAATAATGATTTGCCGACGCATACTCACGGCTTCCGCTGTGAGTATGCAGGGCAAATATTACATGATCAAGGAGAAATTTTATGATTACTCTTACCCGTGTTAACGGCACTGCTCTTCTTATCAACGAAAGCTTTATTGAAACTGCGGAGGAAACTCCCGATACTGTTGTTACCATGCAGAACGGTCACAGGTATTTCGTAAAGGAATCTGTGGAGGAAATTATGCAGAAAACTCTCCAATTTGAAAAAGAAAAAAATATCCGGTAACGGATTTGCTATATAGATTTTTTCATCGAAAGGATTTGCTGTTATTATGAATATAGCATGGATCATAGGATTTGTAATCGCTGTGGGTATGACGTTTTACGGAATGGTTTCGGGCGGTGAATTAGCCTGGTTCGTTGATATCCCGTCTATTGCCATCGTTGTGGGAGGTACCATTGGTGCGGTTATCGCCAATTACCCCATGAGTACCCTCAAAAATATGGGCAAGCTCTTAAAGCTCGCTATTTTAAGCCCTAAATATGACCCCGAAAACTACATTGAGCAGATGGTGGATTACTGCAAAACTGCCCGTCAGAAGGGTATCCTTGCCCTTGAGGAACAGGCTAATGCCTGCACCGATACATTTATGAAGTCTGCTCTTATGCTCATCGTTGACGCAAACGACTCGGACAAGGTAAAATCTATGCTTGATGACTCCATAAACTTCCTCTGCGACAGACACGATCAGAACATTGCTATCTTCAACCGTGCTGCTGGTGTTGCTCCCGCTTTCGGTATGGTCGGAACACTCTGCGGTCTTATCGGTATGCTCAAGCGAATGGACCCCACCGACCCCAACTCTGCTGCAAGCCTTGGAAGCTCCATGGCTACGGCTCTCGTTACCACGTTCTACGGAAGCCTTCTTGCTCACGTTCTTTTCACTCCTATCGGCAACCAGCTTCAGTATCTTCACAACAGTGAGGTCCTCTGTCTCCAGATAATCGAGGAGGGCACTCTTGCTATCATCTCGGGTGCTAACCCAAGATACGTTGAGGAAAAGCTCAGAATGATGCTTCCCATGAACACCAAGTCAAAGGCTAAGGGTGGAGCTGAAGCTAAGTAATTATTTCACGATTGTGCATTATGTACAAAATATACAAAGTTTTACTGAAATATTTTAACTTAATTTTGTAAATATATTGTGAATAGCAGTAGAATTTTTAAAAAAAATATGTTATAATAAATCAGATAGGGATACCTGTGCTGTTATGCAGATGATATCCTTACCCCTCGGAGGTGGAGCTATGGCTCGCAGAAATAGCGGCGGCGGTGGCGGCGGCGCAAACTGGATGGATACCTACAGCGACCTTGTTACGCTGCTGCTTTGCTTCTTCGTCCTGCTTTATTCCATGTCCTCTATGGATGAGGCTAAATGGCAGTACATTGCTCAGGCATTTTCCGCAGGCAAGGGCGAAATAATCAATGTTGTGGTGGACGAGCCTAAGCCCGACAACGACCCCTCGGCTGTATATGTTGACGAGGAGCAGGAGGAGAACTCTCAGGAAATTGACTTCGATGAGTTCTATTTGTACCTGAATGAGGCTGTTGAAAGCGCAGGTCTTCAGGATCAGGTCTCGGTGGAAATGGCTGACACGGGCGTTTATATGAAATTCAGGGACAACGTTTTCTTCGCAGGCGATTCTTATCAGCTTCTTGATGAGGGAAAATACATCCTTGAAATAATCTGCGACGGCATCAGAGCTGTTGACAAGCACGTTTTCGCCATCAAGGTAAACGGTCACACCGCAAAAAGCGCTACTTCATCGGTAAACGAATGGGAATTATCCTCAGGACGTGCAAGCTCTGTTATCAACTATATGCTGAGCCTTGACTGCTGCGACCCTGAGAAATTCTCCGCTGCAGGATACGGAAAATACCGTCCCGTCAGTGATAACGATACCGAGGACGGCAAACGTCAGAACAGGCGCGTTGAAATTGTGTTTATCCGAAACGATGTGGATCTTGAGGATCCCGAAGTTGTCAAGGAGCTTATGGAGCTTGAATTCGGCACCAGCTTTGTCGGCTACTCCGACGCTGACGGAAACGAATCCTCAAAGGAAAATGAAAGCTCCCCCGCAGAAACGGTTTCTGCCGCTCCTGAACAGAACAACGGCAGCTATTCTTCAAAAAATGACCGTCTCAATGAGATGAAAAACAATCCTCCGCAGGTAACTGCATCGGCGGAGTCTGAATAAAGATTTATATGGCATTCCCCATGATTGAAGGTGAAAATATTGGCTGACGTTCTGTCTCAGAAACAGATAGACGAGCTGCTTAACAGCTTTAATACCCAAGGCTCCAAGGCTTTTGAAGAGATAGAAGAGCAGGGCTCAGAAAAGAAAGTAAAGAGCTATGACTTTAAAACCCCGAAGAAATTCACCAAGGAGCAGCTTAAAGTCATTGACAGTATTTTCGAGAATTATTCGAGAGTATTGTCCTCCTACCTGACGGGCCTTATGAGACTCTATTGCAGAGTGGAGGTCATGCAGATAGAGGAGCAGCGCTATTACGAGTTCAACAACGCTCTCCCCGACTATGTTATGATGTCCCTTGTCAACATGGGCGTTCATGACGAGGACGTTATGGAGACTAACTGCATTATGCAGATCTCCAATCCCATCACCTTTACCATTATTGACAGGCTTATGGGCGGTCTCGGTACTTATTCCGAAGTGAACAGAGATTTTACCGAGATCGAAATGACTCTGATGCAGGGAATTATGGAAAAAATGGCGCAGTCCCTGAAAAGCGCCTGGATACAGTACATTGATCTGGATCCTGTTATGACAGCTATTGAGACCAATTCCCGTGTAATGCAGTCCATCCCCCCCGATGAAGTCATTATTCTTGTCTCCCTTGAGATCGAGATAAAGGATGACAAAAACATCATGTCCTTCTGCATCCCCGCCATGAACCTTGAATCCATTATGAACAAGTTCGGTGACAGATGGGCAAGACCCACCCAGCGGCAGGATCCGAAAAAGGATATGGAGAGACGGCGCAATATCATGGGCGCTCTCAGCGATTCAAATATTGATGTTAAGGCTATTCTCTGCGACACTCAGGTGGATCTTTACGATATCCTCACTCTGCAGGTGGATGACATTATCCCCCTTAATGTTCCTATTACGCGTAACGTTGAACTGAAGATCGGCGACAGCGTCTGGTATGACGGCAAACTTGGTGTTTTAGGAAACAAAAAGGCGGTCAAAATTGATAATATATACAAGGAATTGAGGTAGAACAATGAGCGACGAAAATATTATTATAGACGGCTTTGGCGAAGCAGAACAGGACGCCATCGGCGAAATAATGAATATCACCATGGGTTCTGCCGCTACTGCCGTATCCAATATGCTCAGCGCAAAGGTCTGGATCACCACCCCGACGGTAACAATAGAAAAAGCAAAGGATATGATCTATCCCGAGCTGGAGCCTTCCATTCATGTTAAGATAAAGTACATAGAAGGCGTCAGCGGCGAGAATGTTCTTGTTCTCAAGCAGGACGATGTTCAGCTGATCCTTAATCAGCTGATGGGTCTCCCTCTGGAGGTCACAGACGATTTTGAATTTGACGAAATGAACATCTCAGCGGTGTGCGAGGTCATGAATCAGATGATGGGTGCCTCCGCTACTGCCCTTGCTGATATTCTGAACACTCCCATTGACATCTCCACCCCTCAGGCAGAGGTCAGCAAGGAATCAACGGGCATGAATCCTTATGGGATATCTCCTGAGGACAATGTCTGTGCGATCAGATTCAAGCTCACTATCGACAATGTTATCAACTCGGAATTTATTTCAGTTATGACCATTGAGCTTGCAAAGGAGATGTCTCAGAAAATGATGGCTGCCTACTCAGGCGCTCCCGAAGAGCCTTCAAAAAATCTCAGTCAGGACGAGATACAGGCGCTCCTTAACGGTGCAGGCGGTGCGGCTCCCGAGCCTGCTCCCTCTGCTTCCTCGGGCGGTTCGCTCTCTCAGGACGAGATAAATGCTCTGATAAACGGCTCTGCACCCTCCCAATCCCCTCAGCCCTCTGCTTCCCCCCTGGCGCAGAACGCTGCCGATATGGGACAGCAGTCTCAGGGCATTCCACCTCAGATGGGTATGCCGCAAAATGCCATGCCGCAGGGTCAGCCGCTACAGGGTCAGATGCCACAGATGGGTATGCCTCAGATGGGCGGTATGCCTCCATACGGCGGCTATTACGGAATGCCTCCATATGGATATCCTCCCATGCAGCCCGTTCAGAAAGGCAGTGCTGTGAACGTTCAGTCTGTTCAGCTCCAGAGCTTCGACAACTACAATAACAAGGATCTGAATGCCGATCAGAATGACAACTTAAAGCTTTTAATGGGCGTTCCGCTGAACGTTACCGTTGAAATAGGCTCCGCCCGCAAAAAGGTCAAGGAGATACTGGATTTCACTCAGG
>JAGBFZ010000455.1 GCA_018110855.1 Oscillospiraceae bacterium | reverse complement strand
GGCAGACGTTGGCTTTGCAATGGGCAGCGGTACAGAGGTTGCAAAGGAAGCGGGAGACATCACCATTCTCGACGACAATTTCTCTTCCATTGAAAAGGCTATCCTTTACGGCAGAACAATGTTCAAGAGCATACGCAAGTTCCTTATCTTCCAGCTCACCGTAAACGTGGCTGCCGTTCTCACCTGCTTCATTGGTCCTCTTATGGGTGAAAATGTGATGATGACCGTTATCCAGCTCCTCCTTGTAAACCTGGCAATGGACACCCTTGCGGCTATTGCATTCGGCAGCGAGCCTGCTCTCAAGGAATATATGAAGGAGCAGCCCGTTCCCCGTTCCGCAAGCATCGTAAGCAAGAATATGATGACGGAAATAATCATTTCCGCACTTTACATCACCGCAGTATGTCTCTGCATAAGATTTGTCCCCGCTATCCGCACACTCTTCGGCGGCGTGGACGACACCTACCTCAAGTCCGCAGTATTCGCCACCTTTATGATGGCAATTACCTTCAACGGCTTCAATGCGAGAACCTCTCATATGAACCCCTTTGAGGGAATTGGCAGAAACAAGAATTTCATCTATGTTATGCTGTCCATCTTCGCACTCCAGTTCATCTTTGTCACATTCGGCGGCGAAGTGCTGAGCGTTGAAGCTTTAAATCCCCTCACATGGCTCGTATGCATCGCACTTGCATTTATGGTAATTCCTATCAATATGATTAGAAAGGCTTTTACAAAGGGCGAATGAGCCTGACTGAACAATGATTATCCCCTGCTTTTCCGCTTGGAGAAGCAGGGGATTTTTTTCAGCTTATCATTATTTCGTGTATCTTGTTTTCGATCATATCCGCTAATTTTTCTCCCGAATTTTGGGCAGCTTTATTTTCAAGCATATTTTTCATTTCAGTCAGTTCGCTGTTTCGCTTTCTGAGCTTTTGCAGGTCATTCCATATCAGACTTAACGCCAGATTATGAACAAGATACCTTATCTCGTCATCGTCCACAAAGCCCATTTTTTGATACCAGTCATAAGCAGGTCTTGACTTGTATGTTTCAAGGGTAATAAAAGCATTTTTGTGGAATTTCTCAAAGAACATATTGAGCATTGCCGTACCGTGTCCCTGCCTCTGGTACAGGGCTTCTACAGCGCAAAGCTCAATATATACCGAAGGCTCGGCGGATAAAGAGGGCTTTTCTATGGCAAGTATCACACCCACAGCCGTTTCACCCGAATAAAACATAAGAGCGTGCTTGTCCTTGTCATAAATAAAGGGCTGCAGATATTTTTCGAAATCGTAAAATTTCAGATGTTCATCGGAGACCGAAAATGCGGAAATGTATATCTCCTTGAACCTGTCAATGTCTTTTTCCGTAATTTCCTCAAGTCTGTATTCGGTCATCTCGGAACAGACAGGCGGTCTGCACGATATGTCACTGTCATTCTCCTTACAAATCCCTCTCCCGTCAAAAAGTTCACTTACATTCATTTTCATTTTCCTTTCTGCACAACTAATTCGGAGCGATCTGCCCCCATATACCTCTTATCATGGCAATAAATGTAAAAAACAGCCTCAAGCGGCTCGGGAAAGACCTTGTCACGTATCTCGAAGCCTGCCCGCTTGCCGTATTTCCTGCTTTTGTAAAGCCAGCCCTCGTGGTGAAGGATAATATTTTCCTTGCTTCGGTAAAACCGCCACTCCCCCGCACCCGTGGTAATGCTCACCGCCTTTTCGCCTGCCCTGCAGCCCATTCCCAGCCTTTCGCACATTTTTTCAATGGCACAGGTGTCCCAGCTGCCCTCGGACAGACCCTCTGCGCAGGGATTACAGCAATTGCATGGAGTCATACCCATCATTCGCCCCTCATGGTAATCATACAGCCCCAAAAGCTCGTCTGAAGCTTTT
>JAGBFZ010000454.1 GCA_018110855.1 Oscillospiraceae bacterium | reverse complement strand
GGTATGACAGCAAGGGTCGAATTGAATATTATGCTGTGATATCTCCTTCATCTGTTATCAGTGAAAAATATGAATACCCTGACGACAGTGATATTATATGTCATTTTTACTATTATGTCCCGAATAGAACAGGCTGCTACAGAAACATTCCTGCGGGCTTTGAGAATTCACCAATGACCGAAAATCTCTACGAGATATCTCCCGATTTGAAACGTATAAGAGAATATGACAAAATTGGAAATGAATATGTTTTCTCACGTGAAATAGTGTCATCTGCGAAAAAATCCTCAAATCCTAAACCTGCTGATGGCAGCTTTGATAAGTTTTCCGAGTGGCTTGATAACATTCTGTCCGGTGATATTCCGGAAAAGGGTGGAATCTATTTTGACCTATGCGAGCCATTTGAAGATGGGTTCAGCTTTGCATTTGAGATTTGTGAAAGATTTGACAAAGATGATGACGATTGGGCTTGTTCCCCTGTTTATTCAACGGACTTTTATATGATAAACACAAACGGACAACTTGAATGGGAAAAGGCTCTGAAGCATACAGTAGCATATCTGCGCAAATATCTTCGTGTAGGTGAAAAGAAAAATATTTTGAAAAAATATCAAGGAATAGGTGTAGGTTTTTCGGACAGTGATATTACATATATTAGATGAAGACCGTTTTTTCATTATTTGGTTGTATAGTATTTAGGGGGTACAGGGGGAACGCCTGCCCCTCGGAGAGCGCCGGTACTTATGACGTTAGTTGTGGCGCAGCCACGACTAACTCGGCAGCAGAGCTGCCGTTTCCGCTTTGAGACAGCAAAGCGTATAGCTCCCGACAGGGAGCAAAAATATCAGCCCCCGATACCGCATATAAAAATGTGGTGTCGGGGGCAGTTATCGTTATTTTCGTAATTTACGCTCAGGCTCTGACTTGCTGCAAATGTCCGAGGTGGCATGGTATTTTGACAGCGTTCAATCAGCCGTCTTTGTCTATCGGATGGTCAAAGTCTGAAATAAGAAACCTTGCTTCGTAAGAATGGATCAATAATTTGAAAATTTATTTAAAATTAAGCGAGGAAACGGAATCCTTATAAATTATCCTTCCCTTGACCTGAATCATTCCCACAGGCTCGTTGGGAGTTTTTATTTTGGACAGCAGTGCGTCCACGGCAACAGCGGACATTTTTTCGGTATTTACCTCAAAGGTGATGATATTCGGAATGGTAATGCTGCTGAAAACCGAATTATCAAAACCTGTAACGGAAATATCCTCGGGAACTCTTATGCCCTTTTCGGAAAGCTGAGAAATGAGCCTGCTTGCCGCCTCATCGCAGTTGCATACAAAGGCAGTGGGCATCACAACAGGAAGTTCAAAGGGGATAAATTCGCCTGTTTCGGTGTTTCTGTCGCTTATGAGGTAGTAGTCCGACAGGTGGATATTATGCTCGATGAGGGACTTTGCATAGCCTAAATATCTGTCCTGAATACTGCTTGTGGCGTGGATATTTCCCACAAAGGCAATATCCCTGTGACCGTTATTTATAAGGTAATTTGTCATTTCATAGGTGGCGTAGAAGTTATCTCCCACAATGCAGCTTTCAGCGGTGAGGTGATTGTAGAAATCAAGGAAAACCACTGGGATCTTTGTATTCATGACCGCATGGATATACTGATCGGAGATCTGCCCGAGAATTATGATACCATCTACTCTCTGATGGAAGAATATATCGGGCAGCACGGCTTTTTCTTCATTTCCCGAGGTGAGAGTGTGGAAGAAGGCATAGTGTCTGCGCTGCTGAAGAGCAGTGGATATTCCGCGCATGAATTTGAAATAGAAGGAATTTTCCGACATATATCGTTCTGCAACTATAATGCCGATATTTCCGCTGAGGACCTTTTTCTTCTGCGCTTCGGTGCCGTATTTGTAGCCCATGATCTCTGCAGTTCTGAGGATCTTCTGTCTGAGCTCCTCGCTGACACCGCTTTGTCCCGAAAAAGCCTTTGATACAGACACGATGCTTATGCCGAGCTTTGCGGCGATATCCTTCATGGTTACACTTTTTGCCATATATCTCGCCTCCTGTTACAGACTAATTTTAGCATATAAAGTCTGATTTTTCAAGCATATATTTTCGCTTAAATTATTTATGCGTTTTCAGGCAAAAAAATGTGATTTTCCATTAAATTTAGTTAATTTTCAAAACTAATTTAGCTTAGAGATCTTAATATTATGTGAACTTGATATTTCCAAATTATTTGATTGGCGTTTGCAATCGTTTTCTTTTTTCTCGGATTTGTCACAATGTTTCGTAAACCTATCACAATATATATTGAAAATGCACAATGAAATAGTAACACATTATATGGATCTTACAAATTTTTTTGAAAAAATATTTCGGGTTGTGAAAAATTTACAAAGCTAACAAAATTAAGCTGTGTGAAATGCCGCTATTTTGTGTTTTGCTTGACTTGCCCCGCCAAATTACTATAATGAAATTATCGCAAGACCTGATAGCAATGAATAACACACAATGCTAAATTATGGAGGTAATTCACATGAACAAGAAGCTTAAAAGAACAGCTGCCATGTGTGCAGCTATTGCAATGACAGGAACAATGCTTACTGCATGCGGCGGCACTGCAAATGAGGGCGGAGCTGAAGCAACAGCTGCTCCCGCAGGAGAGACTGCTGCTGCTGCCGATAACGGCGGCAATACCGAAGGCGGAGCCGCAGCAGGCGGTATCAGCGGTACTATCAAGGTGCTTCACCACCGCACCGACCGTGATCAGGACGGCACAATGGCAAAGCTCACCGAGGGCTTCAATGCACTTTATCCCGATGTAAAGGTCGAGTATCAGTCCTTTACCAACTATGCGGACGATATCGCAACTATGATGCAGTCCGATAACTACGGCGATGTAATAATGACTCCTCAGGCTCTCAAGCAGGCTGATCTGCCCAACTTCTTCGCATCCTTCGGTTCCTACGATGAGCTTTCACAGAAATACTACTGGCTGGAGAATTACAGCGTTGACGGACAGGTTTATGCTCTCCCCACAGGCGGCACCGCTTCGGGAATCCTTTATAACAAGAAGGTATGGGCTGATGCAGGCATCACAAATCTCCCCACTACCACAGATGAGTTCCTCACCTGCCTCAAGCAGATCAAGGAGAACACAGACGCTATTCCTTATTACACCAACTATAATGCAAGCTGGTGCATTACTCAGTGGCAGTCTCTCGTAGTAGGCGCTTCCGGAGATCCCGATTACAACACCAAGCTCCTTACCGATAAGATGGATCTTTTCTCCGCAGGCAGCCCCTATGATGCTGTTTACGGCACTCTGTTCGATATTTATGCAGATCCCGCACTTCACGAGGAGGATCCCATGACAACCGACTGGGAAGGCTGCAAGCCCGCATTTGCCCAGGGCAAGATCGCAACCATGGTTCTCGGTTCATGGGCTATCAGCCAGTTCCAGGAGGCTGCTGTTCAGGTCGGCGCAGATCCTGCCGATGTAGGATATATGCCCTTCCCCAACAGTATTGACGGCAAGATCTACTCCGTTTCCTCCAATGACTATATGATGAGCGTAAACAAGAATTCTTCAAACCTTGACGCTGCTATGGCATATGCAGAGTGGTTCTGCACCGATTCCGGCTTTGCACAGAACGAGGGCGAGATCTCAGGTCTCAAGGGCGCTCCCATGCCTGATACCCTTGCTTCCTTTGATGAGCTTGGCGTACAGCTCTTTGTTGAAAATCCAGCTCCCGAGAATCTTCTGGGCAAATTTGACGAGATCGCAAAGGCTTCCGAGGTCGATCCTTGGGGCGATGCTTCCACAAACTTCAAGTTCAGAATGGCTGAAGCCGCATTTGACGGCAAGGGCAGAGATGAATATGACAAGATCGCTGCTGATGTAAACTCTGCATGGGCTGCTTCCCGAGATGAGATCCTCGGCTGATTCACACATTCTTCTTTAAATTTTCTTTCTCTCCAAGTACTGTATTTTCTGCGGCGGAGTCTTCACGCCGCAGATCATACGGTATATTCATAACCGAAAAAATCAACCCGAAGAAAATGAGGGATATGCTTTGACTGCTCATAAAAAAAATGTTATGCCTCAAATCATAAGAGGCAGGCTTTCAAGAGCCTATGTGGATAAGATGGTAACGGTATGCCTTTTCCTTCTTATCCCTACAATACTGCTTATAGTTTTCACATATATTCCCGCAGCGGAAATGATCCGTTTCAGCTTTGAGGAGCGAGATCAGTTCGGCGTTAACGTTAAGTTTGTGGGACTTGAAAATTATAAGACGGTTTTCTCCACACCCGAATATTTTGCTGCCTTCAAAAACAGTATTTATTATCTTTTCGGCTCCTTTATTCAGCTTGGACTTGCTCTGTTTCTTGCAACCATTCTTTGCTCAAAGATCAGATTTTCCAATTTCTTTAAGGGAGTTCTTTTCTTCCCCTACATGATCAATACAGTTGCGGTGGCACTTATTTTCCGCAGATTTTTTCAGAGGGGCGATGGAATTACCAATACCGACGGAACCCTTAATTCTATCATAACTCTGTTTGGCGGAGACCCTGTTAAATTCCTCTCTACGGAGGGACTGGTAAATATCTGCCTCGTGTTTGTATCCATCTGGAGATATATCGGCTTTGACCTTGTAATGTTCATCGGTGCGATACAGTCAGTATCTCCCGATATTTACGAAGCGGCAGAGCTGGACGGCGCAAACCGTTTTCAGGTATTCAAGTACATAATCGCTCCCAGCATAAGACCCATTATCCTTCTTCAGATGATCCTTGCTGTAAAGGGTGCAATAAGCGTTTATGAGATCCCCTTTATCATCACAGGCGGACGCTTCGGCTCCAGCACATTCGTTATCCAGACAACGGAAACGGCGTTTAAATTCCAGAAGGTGGGACTTGCCTCGGCAATGGCTGTGGTGCTTTTCCTGATAATCGTGGTTGTAACGATAATACAAAAGCTGATATTCAAGGAGGAGAAGTAAAATGACGGAAACAAGAACGGATAATAATTTTATCCCGAAGCTCTTTACGTTCCTGAAATATGCTATCCTCGTAATAGCCTGTCTTATTGTTTTCATACCGCTGATAGTAGTGTTTTTAGGCTCGCTCAAAAACAATACGGAGTTTCTTTCCTCAAATGTATTCGCTCTTCCCACAAAAGTGGAGTGGTCAAACTACAAGACAGCTTTCATTGACGGAAAGGTTCTGCTTGGACTGAAAAACACCACAATAATCATCCTTATCTCCTGCACGGGAACGATTATTGCAGGCACCATGACCGCATATGTTCTGCAGAGATTCAATACTCTGTTCGGCAAGGTTCTGAAAGCAGCGTTCCTCCTTGCAACGCTGTTCCCTGCGATCTCCATGCAGGTCACGGTTTACCGCATTATGAACAGCCTCCACCTCGTAGGAACAATGGCTGCGCCCATTATCCTCTATGTGGGAACGGATATTATCTCCATCTACATTTTCATGCAGTTTCTGGATAATATCTCCTACTCTCTGGACGAGAGCGCTATTCTTGACGGAGCGAATTATTTTACAGTATTTTTCAAAATAATCCTGCCTCTGCTCCGACCTGCAATTGCAACGGTGCTTATTATCAAGGTAATAGGAATTTACAATGATTTCTACACACCTCAGCTGTATATGCCCAGTGATGAGCTTTCGGTGGTTTCCACATCGCTTTACCGCTTTATGGGACCCTACGGTGCAAAATGGGAGGTTATCTTTGCGGGAATCGTGATATGTATAATTCCCACTCTGATCATATTCCTTGCTTTGCAGAAGCAGATATATGCAGGACTTGTAAACGGTTCTGTTAAGGAATGATTTTAAAAAACGAGACAAAAAACGGCTGTTTATTCATTATGACGAGTAATCTGATAAACGAGCTCTGAGTCGGTATACTTATGCAAATGACCGTCCGGGAAACCGGGCGGTTTATTTATTCGAAAAATTATTCTGTCAGATATTTCTCCCACGCCCTGTGAAAATAGTCACTTCAAAAAATTGACTTTATCTCTGCATTTTGATATAATGAACTTGTCAACAAACAGTAACAGATTTTTCGAAGAGCGAGGGTGAAAAGCATACGCTCCTTTTCGTACCCTCTGTTTTTGTTTGAGTTATAGTCAGATAGATTTTTCTGTGATATAAAAAAATCAGCTCAGGAGAGTGAGACTATGTACAATGCGGTATATCCCGTTTTGGGAAATGAGATGGGGCTTCCGTTTTATCTTTCGGGAATAGGCAGAACATCGCCGGAATTTCATATAAAACGTGATACAGGTCTCATCTCACATCAGTTTCTGTTTACCGTAAAAGGCAGAGGGATACTTATCGTAAAGGACAGAAGATACATCCTTGAAAAAAACTCTCTGCTTTATCTGCCGCCCGGGCTGCCCCATGAGTATTATCCCGAAAGCGGCGAGTGGTCGACCTGCTGGATGGTGTTCAGAGGGGATATGCTT
>JAGBFZ010000453.1 GCA_018110855.1 Oscillospiraceae bacterium | reverse complement strand
GGGTTATAGCTATCGTCTTTGTCCATAGGTTGATTAAAGATTAGTATAATATCACGCAAAAACAGCTTGCAGCGCATCCGGGCGTTGACCACAGAACAATAAGCTAATGGGAACAAAAAAAATGCAGACCGTCACGGGAGATATGGCGGGCTGCGATGAAATTCTTTAAGGAATGATAACTTGAGTTTATAAAAATTGCTTCTGATAATTTTCCAAAATAATCAAAATCTAAATTCATACTATCATTTTTTACTGCTTATCCGTATCAAAGGGCACCCATAAACCGGAGCTATTTTTAACCATACCGCTTTTGCGGCGGTCGATCTCTTCCATAAGCTTTTCGTCCATTTTACGCTCGGCGCTGTCTAACATATCCGATACTGCAGTAAGTTCCTCATCGGAAAGCAGATTTGCATTTATATGCTTTATTTTAGTCATAATTTTTCCTCCTTAATCTTTGTACACTGTAGATTTTTGATGGAAAACACTTTATTTGCCAAAATGGATCATGCTCTATTATAGCATATCTCATTATCCTATTTTATCTCCATTCTCCCAATAATAATGATAACATATCACCTGTGTAAAAATCCACCCAGCAAATCCACAGTTTATTTTCACTAAATAAACACTCTATTCTTGTATCATATTTCCAACCAGCATATCATAAGTAACACCATATTTCTCCGCAATATCCATAGCATAAGACATACCCTCGGGCGGAGCGATCTCGATTTTAAAAGACCTCTTGTTACCTTCATTCTTCACGATAAGAGAAGCAGCCTTTGCATTTCCGCCTGCCTTGTTCAGCTCGTCCGTATCGGCAGCAAGCTTGTGCATATGAGTGTTGTATATCGTCCTGACCTCCTTCTTTAACAGCGCACGGACAGAATCCTTTGCAATAAAGTATCCTTCCTCAAAGGACGTGGTGGAGAATGTTTCATTCATCAGAAGCAGGCTGTCTTTTGTACAGCTGCCGTAAATTTCTTTGAATCTTATACATTCCTCACCAAGCCTACCCAGATCCATCGTCTTGTCCTCATCTGCGGGGAAATGAGTAAATATGCAGTCGGCAGGACGATAAACAAACTCCGAAGCAGGTACAAATAATCCGCCCTGTGCCAGAACAAACATCAGCCCCACAGCCTGCGTCACCGTTGTTTTTCCGCCTCTGTTTGCGCCTGTCAGAATATAAATCGTATGTTCATTATCAAAAACAAGATCGTTATATACGATGTCATTTTTATCGGGAATGTTGACTGCAAGCTTCAGATTATAAAATCCCTTTGCATTCATAGAACAGCCGTCATTACTGACAAGCTGCGGTTCGCAGAACGGAAAATCCTTTTCCATACAACTTTACACAAACTCAGCCGTTCTGATATAATACACAAATTCGGGAATCAGCTGAGATATGTTCACTACAGCCACATTCGCATATTTTGTAAGGGTGTCACGAAGCTTTTTCACCAGAGAATCAAGCATTTTATTCAGCACATTTTCAAGATAGAAGGTTGAATTATTTGCCCCGTCACCCTCGGGCATATTTACAATGGTTGATTTTGTCCTTATGTCCATAAGCGGGTTCTGAGCGATCTGAACAGCAGCAGTTTTCTCAAGTAAAGCAACCGCACCGTTATCCTTTTCCTGCTCGACCATATGGTAATGCATATCGCCGTTCCACTCTGAACCGCTTTGTATCTTATCCTTTGAAGAAATAGCATCGGCAAAATTGCTTATGATACCCGATTTTTTGAAGGGCTTGTCATTAACCGAAACAAGTCCCATACTTACCGCTTCAAACCGTTCATTTACATTTATTCCGATGGTCACACTTTTTATATCCGAAGCAGTAATTTTCAAAGCGGCAATATCCTTTTTCATTTCCGCAAAGAATGCTTCATTGTACAGCATATCAATATGCTCTTTAAATCTGATAAGCCCGTCGGAGGATATCTCTGCATCAGCAAGACATTCCCTCATTTCCTCCACGCATTTTATGTAATTGCTCAAATCTTCAAGCCTGTGCATAAGGTGCCACAGTCCAAGCTTTTCGTCCGAGTCCTTGTGCATTATCCCGAAATTGCGGATAAATTCAACCTTGTCAAACAGCTCTGTCATACGTTTTCTGAGCTCGGGCAGCCGCAGGATATCCGCAAATATTTTCTGACGGTAAAGTGCAGCAGCCCTATCGGCTGTCATCTCGGATAATACATTCATTATCAGCCGCTGTTCCTTTGTATCGTCGGTCATCTTACGGCAGATATTATCAAGTCCAAGATCGTGACAGGCGGTTTCAGAAAGCTTTGAAATGGTTATATTTTTTTGATCGGGATAAAGTAAGCTGAATGTACCAATGTCGTTCATTTTATTGACCGTCCTTTCAGAACTAAATTACTTCATCTCCTCGGGAATAACAGGCTCATAATACTCAAGCTCTGCATCATCGAGGTAATACCCTCCCCTTGGAGGCGTTATAGGCTCCTGCTTTGCAAACTCGAAATCAATTTTGTGAGTCTCCTTGTTCACAACAAGTGAAGCGTCAAACTCATTTTTATTGTTGATTGGCTTAAATTTATTTAACTGCGCCTCAGATAAATATCCGGCAAAACCACGGCACATTCCGTATTATCATCTTTATCTGTCCACGCAGTAATAAAGCGTATTTCTCCTTTATACGGCGTATATCCCCGTCTTGCAAGGTCTGAAAGCTGTCCCTTGAAGGCTTTGGAAAATCTAAGCACCTCACGCTGACCGTCTTTGGTAACAATATTCATACCGTTTGGCGTTACAAACAATTTCATACCGCTTCTTAGTTTAAGAATAAAATCCTTTTTATCCTTGGAAAATCCGAGGAAAACGTCCTTGTGACTTAGCTGCAGAATTATTTCATCGGGACTTGGATACTTATT
>JAGBFZ010000452.1 GCA_018110855.1 Oscillospiraceae bacterium | reverse complement strand
TGACAATCAGTTCTATCGTGATGAAAATGGCAAGAGTCTATTCTCTGATAATTCGATTACACATAATTACATCGAAAATATTATGAACGTACTCTTTGACGGCGGCGGTATCTACACGATGGGACGCAATGACAACTCTATAATTACCGATAATTATATTAATCTTGTCAATAACGACTACGGCGCGATATATCTTGATGACGGTTCGTGTGGCTTTACCGTAACCAATAATGTTGTAGCAAATTCTTATCGCAACTACATTTACAAGGGTGACTATAACTACATCTTCGATAATTACACCTCTTCGGATACAGCCAAGCAGCCGGACTTTGACCTGAGACGACCGCTGGTTGAAGGCGAATACCATTATCGCTTTGAAAACAATTATCGCTGGGACGAAGATGTTGTCTCTGCAATTCGTGCCGCTGCCGGTGTACGTGATTAAATATCAAACAGCTGCAGTACACTAATTAATAATGGAGGAATTAAAATGAAATTGAGAATTCGATCAATTGCGCTGATATTATGTCTTATATTTCTTCTCGGTGCTTGTTCGGCAGGGGAAGATTCCGATAATAATATTCCCGAAACAGAAAATATTGTAACCGATGCCGATACCGCTGATGTCAGCAATATTTTTTCCGAAAACAACGAAGAAAGCGTATCCTCACCACTTTTATGGAAAGCATTCGATGCAGATGGCAGCGTCGTTTTGCTCTTTGGCTCCATTCATGTTGGAGAAGCAGATTTATACCCACTTCCGGCTTATATAGGTGATGCTTTTGACAGCTCTGAAGCATTGGCTGTAGAGGTCAACATTAAGGATATTGATCTGGCATCCTCCATAGAAGCAATGAAATTGCTTCTATATAGTGACGGATCGAAAATTTACGATCATATTTCAGAAGAACTTTACAACAGTGCTGTCGATATTTTGAATTCCCTTGGTGTGTATTTACCGTTGTACGATACTTATAAGCCTGTGATGTGGATGTCTCTCATTGACAGCATTCTTTATGAAAGAGAGGGGTATCACAGCGATTTAGGCGTTGATATCAATTTGATGCAGACTGCTGATATTCTGGAAAAAGAGATCATTGAGATCGAGTCCATGGAAACGCAGTACAGCATCCTGGCATCTTTCTCAGAAGAGCTTCAGGAATATTTACTGCAGTCTTCGGTGGATGCCTATTCAAGTGAGGATGATACGCTTGAGCTTCTTGTCGAGGCATGGAAAAACGGTGATGAGGAAGAATTGTTGAAACTGCTTTTCACCGAAGATCCGACAGATATTTCACCCGAATTGATTGACGAATACAATCGCGCCATGTCTACCGACCGTAACATTCTGATGGCTGATTTCGCAGAGCGTGCATTGGCAGAGGATCGTGAATTATTCATCTGTGTCGGTGAAGCTCACATGCTCGGTGAAGACGGTATTGTTTCCTTGCTCATTAACCGCGGATATACGGTTGACAAGGTTTCAGATTAATATCAAATTTTCCTCGCTGTGTTTCTTGCAGTGAGGAAGTTTTTTATTAAAATTTGTTACCATGTTCCAATCTGGCGCACTATATAGATGATATCACTCCTGTGATATCAACAGGAAAGGAAACGAGTAAATGTTCGCAGCAAACAGAATGTCCGATAAGTTAATAACGGAGTTCACCGAAAACTATATGGAAAAGATATTCTACTTCTGCTTAAAAAAGACAGGTCAGATCACAGACGCTGAAGATTTGACACAGGATATCGTGCTGAATATCATTTCCTCCCTGAATAAAGGAACGATTCCTACAAGCTTTTCAGGTTGGGTTTGGAAAATTACGCGCAACCGCTATTCAGTATGGGCAAACGCTAAGCATAAGCGCGCCGAATCGGTAACCGGTGCCGATATCGGAGAGTATGAAATCGAAGACGAAAATGAGAGTGCGCTCGATAAAATCATACATAGTGAACAGCTGACTCTGCTCAGGCGAGAGCTTGCATTTATCGGAAGCGAATATCGGAATATTGTCGTTGCCTATTATTTTGATAACAAGAGTGTGCGTGAAATTGCTTCCTCGCTTTTTCTTTCCGAAGGTTCGGTAAAGCAGCGGCTTTATCGGGCAAGAAATATACTGAAAGAAGGTATGAATATGGCGAGAGAATTTGGTGTAAGAAGTTATAATCCGGAGGATATTTTTTATTCATTAGGTTTGGTACGCCTTGGCAGTAAAGATCAGCCCAAAAGTATTATGAAGCACAAGCTCTATACAAATATTCTTATGGAAGCATATGGTAATCCTTCAAGTGCTGAAGAATTATCACTGGAGCTCGGCGTTGCACTGCCTTACATGGAAAATGAATTGGAATATCTTACCGAAGAAACCCTGTTGATTAAAGTTAACGGTAAATATCAAACCTCATTTCCGATTATAAGCAAAGCTGCTCAGGAACAGGTACATATGCTGAAATTAATCGCAGTACCTGAGATTACAAAGGTACTGACAGCCTTTGTGGATCGTTTGAATACAGCTTTCACAGAGCAGAACTACGATTATTATGGAAAGTATCAGGATTACGAGAGCGCCAAGTGGACGTTTCTGATGCTGGCACATCAGTATTTCGAACATCACACATCGCTTGATCATATCACAGAGCGGCCGGATGGTGGTCAGTGGGACATCACCGGTTTTCAAAAGTACAGCGTAAATAATCATTATTTTGTCGGAAATTGGGCGGATCGCGGAAAAGGATATATGTTGCAAAAGTTTTCCTTCCAGTTTGACAACCTTGTGAGCAATATCCCGAGTAGACTCACCGAGGATGAGGGCAGAGTTCTTTACGCAGTAGTTAAAGGCATATTGAAGGATGAGGATCTCGCCACGGCGGAAAAACTGGCTGAATATGGTTATGTTCGAAAAACTGGCAATAAATATGAGCCTGCCATTGCTGTCATGAATCCCTTTGAGCTGCGCAGAATCTTGATGCAGGCTGATAAAAACACAATTGCTGAGTTGACGGCATTGGCTGATAACGCTAAAACATTGTTGGAAAACCTGTATGCGAGCATTGCAGAAATCATTCGTTCAGATCTTCCTAAAATGCTGACTGAAAACAAGCATGTGTGTGAATCTGCTATTCATGATTGTTCCGGATCACGAGAATTTGTTCTTGAAGAAGCACTGAGGCAAGGTTATCTGCTTCCGCAGGAGAGTGTCAGTCCCTCAGTCGGTGCATATATCGATATAAATATTTAACGTAAAAAATGGTAAATCGTACGATTTACCATTTTTTATTATAAGTAATTTACCATTTATCCATTTCAGAATTTTCGGGTATGACTTTATTCATTGCCGCAATTGCACATTCGATCATATCATCTGTCGGCTCGAGTACTGTAATATGCTGCAGCCAGACACCGGGCATAGAGATGATTCTCGTAATTACATTGTCGTGACGTCCGGCAAGCTTGATCAGCTCATAACCGATGCCAACCACAATCGGAAGGGTTAAAAGCTTTATCAGCGTACGC
>JAGBFZ010000451.1 GCA_018110855.1 Oscillospiraceae bacterium | reverse complement strand
TGCCACACCATGGGCAAGCTGTTTTTCAAGGCAAATGCCGAGGTCATCAAGGCGGTAAACGGCGGCGAGGAGACTGTTGCTCCCAAGAATGCAGTAAACGTTATCGAGGGCTTCAAGGCTCAGATAAATTCCGACCCCGCTCTTTTTGAGAGCATTAAGGATTTCTTCAAGAAATACATTTACGGCTATTTCTTTAATTTCCTCTCCGAGGCTAAGATAATGAAGAAATATGCGGAAATGCTTGCATATCTGGGCGTTATGTCCAACAAGATACCCACAAGCGTTTCCGAGCAGCAGAAGGTGCTTCCCAAAATGGCTCTCCTGCTCTCCAACGACCGCTTCAAGTATCTGAACGGCTTTGTTCCCAAGGCGCTTATGCTGGATATCGTTTTCGACAGGATAGAGTTTGCCACCCTTTCTCCCGAGGAGACTGCTCTTGTTAAGGAAAGGATAGTTACATTCATTACCAATAAGTACAGAACCGACAAGGAGGACAATGTTGAGCTTCTGAGCGATGATGTTACCGCTTCCTTTGCTTCGGATTATTTCTCCAAGTACATAAACGTGCCCGAGTTCTGCGGCAGCCTTTACAGAAAGTGCGCAAGCGGCGTAAGGACCTTCCTTGACTGCGACCGTGACGATACGGGAGATTACAGCGCAGCAAAGCTCACCGAGCTTACAAGCGCAAAGTGCCTTACCGATTACGACAGCTTCTACACCACCGAAAAGGCTCCCTGCAACGACACATCTCTGGGCGGAACCGACCTTTGCTGGAGATATCCCATTATTTTCAAGGACGCTTCGGATTTCTACTTTGCCCCCGTTTACGAGGAGCTTATCTATCCCGTTCTTGACAAGGATATTTATCAGGCAGTTCCCGAGGGAGAGATCCCCTACGGCATTTTCCCCTTTGCGGACGAAGCGTTCAAGACAAATGCGATACGCACCGCAGCAGGTATTTACGATACCTCTCTTTCCGTCAGAAAGGACAGACTTGCTGTTCTTGAGCAGCTCAAGAGACTCAGCTCAGACACATCAAGCACTCCAAGAGACAGGAAAATGCTTATGCTTGAGCAGACTCTCTGCCTTGTTTCGGGCAACTGCAGCGAGGCTAAGTACAAGGCTCTTATCACAGAGAATGTATTCGGCACCGACCTTTACGAGGAATATATCCGTTACAGAATGGATCTCCTTGTTAACAGCGCTCTTACGGGTCTTGAGTCCAAGAAGGTGCTGCTTGACGAGATAAATAAGATCGGCTGATATTGATTTAAAAAATAATTACAGCGGATAAGAATACCCCGCCTGCATCTCACGATTAAGTGAGCTTGCAGGCGGGGCTGCTTTTTGCTGTCAGATGGTTAATTCTTGGTATTCCTGAAATAATCCTTTGAATAATAAGTAAATGGATATACCTTTTTATTATGAAGCAGATCCTTATAATCACATACACTCAGTATGTTGTCATGATCGTCATCAACGAATAAGTCATCGTTAAAGCCGATAAGCACTGATAACAGATCATATATGAAATCAAATGGATAAAAGACTATATGACATAAGCCGCAGACATTATAAGGAATTCTGTTTATTTCATCTTCAGAATAAGAATAATCATTCAGATCGTTTGAAAATTCTATGAGGAAATGACTGTCTCTTTCTTTTTTTGAGTAAATTTCTTCTCCATTTGGTTTTTGCTGTTGATCTAAGCCCAAACGAGCTTTTAACTCATTTCTGTTATAATATGATTTACCGTCAAAAAATACAAATAGATCAAACATAAGCTCACCCCATAATTCATCCTATAAACAGTGTCAGGCGTATTTATTCCCCTCTGAGAAGCTTTATAACCTCCGCCGCATTTGTATCAGGCTTTACCTTTGGCATTGCCTTGATGATAACGCCGTTTTCATCAATGATATAGCAGGTGCGGACAACGCCCATGCTCACCTTGCCGTAATTCTTCTTCTCCTGCCAAACATCGTATGCCTTTATTGCTTCAAGCTCGGGGTCTGAAAGAAGAATAAAGGGCAGGGAATATTTATCCGCAAACCTGCTGTGAGAAGCGGAGCTGTCCTTGCTTATTCCCACAACCTCTGCGCCGAGAGACTTTATTTCCTCATAAGCCGCTGCGAATGCCGCAGCCTGCCTTGAGCAGCCCGCAGTGTTGTCCTTGGGATAGAAGTAGAGTATGAGCTTCTTTCCCTTGAAATCCGCAAGAGAATATTCCTTTCCGTCCTTGTCGGACAGACTGAAATCGGGGGCTTTTACATTTTCTGTAAGCATAAGTGATTATCCTTTCTTTTCAATTACTTTTATTCCACGGGTGTTTTTTCCCGTAAGAGCATTTTGCTCAATGATTTTTTTTATCTCGCTCTCCGCCGACTTTATTTCTTCAAAAAATTCGGCTGCCGATACACGGAATGCGCCGTTTCCGAGGATTATCACCTGCTCCGCTCCGTCGGAGGTGGCAACACGCACCCGAAAATCCTTGGCAAGCTCATGGGAAACCTTTTCGATGTACATATCCGCTGTTTCCGCCTCCTTGGTGTAGATAACGGATATTCCGCCTGTTTTTTCAATTTCCCGATGCTCGACCTTGACCTTGTATGCGTCATATACAAGAATTACCTCGCATTTTTTATATCCTCGATAGTTGCAGAGCAGCTGTATCAGCTTGTGACGGGCAAGGTCAATATTTTCTGCCGCCGCCTTTTTCAGCTCGTCCCATGAGAATATGATGTTGTAGCCGTCCACAAGAAGATATTCGGGTCCCTTGGGCAGGGGATTGGGCTTTCCCGCAGGCGGCTCATATCTTCGCCGCATTTCGGTGGGAATATCCTTGTTTTTTCTGCCGTATGTCCGCTCAAAAATCTCCATAAGCTCTTCATCATCGGCAGGCTTTGATGCCGATGGACGGTATATCGCTTTTTCCTCGGGCTTATCCTCTTTTCCGAAGGAAATGCCGTTTTCAAGATGAGCGTATTTTTTCACCTCGTTCCATTTCACTCCAAACCCCGCTCCATGGGCGCAGAATACGCTGTCGGCAGTGTTTTCAAGGTCGCTGTCGACATCATAGCCGATCTTTTCGATTATTTCTTCGGCGTTGTGACAGGGATAATAGCCCTTAAATTCGCAGATAAGCCGCCCCTTGCCCTTGGTGTAGCCTGCGGCGGTGGTGTGATAATCAGCCATTTCCGAAACAGGCGCAATTCCGCTGAAAACAGTATTCTCTCCATCGTTTTCGGGAGATGAAAACTCCGCACCCATCTGCTGAAGATCGTTCAAGGCTCTTCCCGTACATTCACGGGGGATATTCAGAGTGAAGCTGTAAAATGGCTCAAGAAGAACGCTTTCGGCATACCGAAGCCCCATTCGCACCGCTCTGCAAGCTGCCTGACGGAAATCTCCCCCCTCGGTATGCTTGAGACTTGCCCTGCCCGTTACAAGGGTGATCTTCATGTCCGTAATGGGCGAGCCTGTTAGAATGCCCACATGAGTTTTGCTGTGAAGATTTGATATAATGAGCCTTTGCCAGTTCCTGTCAAGGATATCCTCGGAGCAGTCTGAAGCTATAACAAGTCCGCTTCCCGCAGGCAATGGCTCCATCAGCAGATGCACCTCCGCATAATGTCTCAGCGGTTCGTAATGCCCTATTCCCACCACAGGAGCGGAAATAGTCTCCTTGTAGGCAATGCTGCCACGGTCAAAGCTTACATCTGTGCCGAATCGCTCCTTTATAACCGCTGTGAGTATCTCAAGCTGAATGGTTCCCATGAGGCTCACCCGTATTTCCTCGGAGCGTGGTTCAAAGCTTACATGGAGGGTGGGGTCCTCTTCCTCAAGCAGAAGCATATTCTTATACATTGTGTGGATGTCCGTTCCGTCGGGAAGTATCAGCCGATAGGTGAGAACAGGCTCAAGTACGGGAGAAAAGCTGTCTTTTTCCGTTCCTATTCCCTCTCCTGCGTTGGTTTTGGTAAGCCCTGCTGCGGCGATAAGGGAGCCTGCGGGAGCTATATCTACCGAGGTGTATTTTGCTCCCGAATATATCCGTATGCCCGTTATTTTTTCGCCGTTTATCTCCGAGCGCACTTTCAGGCTGCCGCCCGTTATTTTCATGTGTGTTAGACGGATGTTGTTATCCGTGGTTATTTTATAAATTCTTGCACTGAATTCCTCGCTGTAATCAGGCGATTCGGTGTATTCCGACAGCCCCGCAAGCAGCTCTTTTATTCCTGTGAGCTTCAATGCAGAGCCGAAATAGCAGGGGAAAACGTTCCTTTTTGATACAGCTGCGGCGATCTCCTCACGGGGTATCTCTCCCGTTTCAAGAAAGCTGTTCATCATATCCTCGTCAAGATCGGACAGACTTTCATAAAAGGGAGCTTTGTCCTCTCTCGGGGTGAAATCGGTTATCCTGTCCGAAAGGCGGGCTTTCAGCTCCGCAAGGAGAAAATCTCTTCCTGTGACGGATATATCCGTTTTATTCACAAAAACAAAAACGGGGATATTGTATCTTTTTAACAGCCGCCATATGGTCATGGTGTGGCTCTGAACACCGTCAATGCCGCTGATAACAAGTATGGCGCAGTCAAGCACAGACAGCGCACGCTCGGTCTCAGCGGAAAAATCCGAATGTCCGGGGGTGTCAAGGAGAGTGTATTCCCCGTCCTCAAGGCGCATTACCGCCTGCTTTGCAAAAACGGTTATGCCCCTGCTCCGCTCAATGGCATGGGTGTCAAGAAATGAATCCCGTTTATCCACCCGTCCCAGCTTCCTGAGTTCTCCGCTGACATATAGCATGGCTTCGGATAATGTGGTTTTTCCTGCGTCCACATGGGCGGTCATTCCGATCACAAGTCGTTTCATTTTCTTTATCCTTTATAAGTTTTTATCGTTTATCCGAAAATAATTATACCATATCGGGAGAATATCGTCAATATAAAAAACACCGCAAAAAATTTCTATGAAATAACCCTAAATAATATTGACTTTCGGGTCTAAAACTTGTATAATAGACTGTAAAGTCTATATTTCGAGGTGATACTGTGAAGCAGGAGGAAAAAACAAGACTGACAAGGAAAAAAATAATCGAAGCAGCAATAAATGAATTTGGTACAAAGGGCTATGATAAGGCTAATATAAACAATATCAGCGGTACGGGCATTGCAAAGGGACTTATCTATCACAATTTTGCAGGCAAAGACGAGCTTTATATCGAATGTCTGAAGGTCTGCTTTGAGGAGATAACCAATGCGCTTGCCTGTTCCGAAAGCATTGCCGATCATTCCGTTTATTTTGAAAAGCGCATAGCATTTTTCAGGGAAAAGCGAACGGTAGCGGTCATGGCTCTGGAAGCCCTTATTGCTCCCCCCGAGCATCATATTGAGATAATTTCTGAGATTCGGAAACAATATGATGAGATGAACGCCCAATGGATAATGAAGATACTGATTAAAAGCAGGCTGAGAGAAAATGTCGGCATAGAAAATGCCATGAGATATCTTGCCTTAATGCAGGATATGTTCAATTGGTACTGTGCAGGCAGGGGAGCTGAGAGCAGCGAGCTTAATGACATGATAGAAATGCACGAGCGTGAACTTCCGAGAATATTTGAATATATGCTTTACGGTATTTTGAAAGGAGAATGATATTATGACTGTTATTAAATGGCTGATTTCAATAGGCTTAGCGTTTATTATCGGAAAACTTATCAGCAAAGCAAAGCTGCCTGCAATTCTGGGGTGGCTCATAACGGGAATAGCAGTGGGGCCATACGCCTTGTCGCTTATATCCGATGAACTCATACATACTGCATGGTATGAAACTCTCATCCACATACTTGAATGTATCGTGGGAATTATGATAGGAACGGAGCTTGTCTTTAAAAAGATAAAAAGCTGCGGAAAGGCTCTGATGATCACAACGCTTACACAGTCTCTGGGAACCTTTGCGCTTGTGACGCTGGTTTTCGGTATAGTATTTTATTTTTCGGAAGTGCCCATATATCTTGCCTTTATTTTCGGAGGAATCGCACTTGCCACAGCGCCTGCGCCTGCACTTTCCATTGTAAACGAATTTAAGACAAAGGGACCTGTCACAAAAACTCTTATCCCAATGGCGGCTCTTGATGATATTGTGGGAGTAGCTGTTTTTTTCACGGTCATATCCATAGTTGCACGTCACATTTCAGGCGGGGCTATGAAGATATGGATGATACCCGTAATGATATTCCTGCCGCTGATCATCGGCGCAGCAGTGGGTGTTCCCGCAGGATATCTGCTCAAAAGGTGCAGAAATGAGAAGCAGTCAATACTTGTGATAATTGTCGGGGTTCTAATAACATCGGCAATCGGAATAATTTGCAACAAATACCTTATGCCATCGCCTGTTCTTAATTTTATGCTGATGGGAATGGCTTTTTCCGCCGCATTTTCTAATATGATAGACGAAGAGCGGCTTAATATAATCACAAAAGCCTTTAATCCCATACTTGGCGTTTCAATGGTGATCG
>JAGBFZ010000450.1 GCA_018110855.1 Oscillospiraceae bacterium | reverse complement strand
TCAACGTTGTCGAAGGTAGCAAGCTCGATCCTTGCGAGAGAGCGCATCTCGCTGGCATACTGAGCAGTGAGAACGCCGTCAGCGCCGATGGTGAAGCCGTCAAGATCGGAATACTTGAGAGAACCGTCAGTCATATCCGCATAGATGGTGTTTCCTCTTGCGTCCTGAGCCTCATAATTATCGGTGATCTCATTGTAGATATATTCTCTTCCGCCTTCTTCCCACTGAAGAACGCCGTCAGTTTCAGCCTGATTGCCTGTTGCTTCGTCAATAACGGGAGTCTTGAGCGTGTAAACATGGCGCTTTGAAAGCTCGCCCTGATCGTTAATAGTGGTGAAGCATCTGTATTCGTAGTAATTGCCGTTATTATCAGTATACAGTCCCTTGTCGGTGTCGTAAACAACGCCCTGATTATTGACAAACTTGCCGTTTACGCTGTAAAGGATATAATCCGAGCGAACCTGATACTCAGTTCCGGGAGTGGGAACATTTTCAGCGTCTCCGCCTTCTCCCTCAAGGGAATCGAGGTAGTTCTGTATCATGGTCTTGTCATCGGAGTAAACACCCTCGGGGTCAGCGCCGTCATCACCGGGTGCAACACCGCCGTTTTCAGCCGCAAGAGAAGTATTCATGTGGTAGTCATATGCGATTTTTTTGGTATCGTCATAGGGGTCAACTCCCTCAAAGATAACGCCGCCGGTAGTGGTGCCGTCCTCTGCGGTAGTGGGCTTGTACTTGCTTGCCACATCATCGTATTCGATCTGGCACTCGGGCTTATAAGCGTCCCAAACAAGATCATTAACATTAATAGTGTCAAGAGCATTGGGAGTATCCGCAGGTTCCTTGTCGATCATCTCGGTAGTGGAATAGGAACCGCCGTCGATCCTGAAGGTGTTCATAGTACCGAGAACGAATTCGTTGTTTGCATTAACGAGATTGCCCACAGAGTCGATGCCGAAGTTGCCCATTCTTGTGTATGTAACGCTGTTGATCTGACCGTTTCTGTCAAGGCTGCCGCACATGAAAAGACCGTCACCCGCAATAGCGAGGTCGAGAGTTCTGCCTGTGTTCTGGAAGCTGGACATTGACATATCCTTGTCAATGGAAGCCACCTGAACGCCATAGCCCACCTGAGAAGGATTGTTGCCGGCATAAGTAGCACGTCCGCCTGTCTCAGTGCGCTGGTACTGATAATAGATATCCGAGAAGGAAGTTCTTGAAGCCTTGAAGCCGTAGGTGTTGACGTTTGCGATATTGTTACCGATAACGTCCATTCTGGTCTGGTGGGACTTGAGTCCCGAAACGCCTGAATAAAGTGATCTAACCATTTTCAGAAAACTCCTGTCTTAAAGTATTTTTGTCAGAGGATATGATCTCCGTCAATCGGTCGGGAGATAAGCTTTCCTTAAAAGGTCCAAGCAGTAATGATCCTCTGAGATGTGATTTACATAATAACCGTTGAATCAATATTCGTGAAAACATTGCCCTTGATATCGTCAGCGTCAACTGCGGTAATGACCTTGTTGCTGCGGACGCTTACAACAAAAGCAGTTCTGTCCACGATAACGAGAGCGTCGTCCGAGCCTTTGCTTTCTGCCAGCTCAACGCCCTTGGATAGCCTCTGAAGCTTGCTTCCTGTGATAACGTCGATATTCCGCTGATTGATCCTTTCCACCGCATGGCGGGAAAAGTTCACGCCCGACATGATCTCAAGCTGTTCGGCAGTAGTGGGAGTGTATGCATAAGCTTTTTCCGCACCGCTCTGAGCAGCCATAAGGCTTTTGAGTTCTGCCGCAAAGGGACTGTCCGCCGAATTAGTATCGGGAGCTGGGGGAGCTGACTCCTGCCTGCTCTGTTCAGCCGTCACGCCTCTGAGCTGCAGATATTCGTTTATAAGCATATTATCTCACTCCTTTTCAGAGTCAAGTTGAAGAGAACCCGGTAAGACGTATCAAGCTCAGAGCATATAGGTCCTTGCGTGCCAGAGAGCGTAATCCTCAAACTGTTTCATAGCAGCCTTTTCAGCCTCGGTGTATTCCTTTGCATAATGACGGATAGCGACCTCAAAATCATTCAGCTTGCCCTGTAAAGAGCCGTCCACAATGGTGTAATCGCATATCTCATCAAGAGTAAGATTGCCTGAGGTGTAAAGGTAGGAATTGGTGGTTGGACCGATGATCTCAACTCTCTGAGTACCGTCTGCGAATGTAACGACCTCTCCGAGACGACCCTTGCCGCACCAGCCGATATCTGTAACAGCCTTGCCGCTGGGGGAGTAGCAGAGGATGTTAGAAGTGTCAATAACGGAGTTTATGCGGGAATTGCCGATAAATCTGATATCACCCATCCAAGTACCGACAGAATCAGCGAAAGCCGCTTCAACAGGGTATTTGTCAGCATATTTTCTTGAGCTTGAGGGAATAGAGGAATAGCTGTTCTGGGAGCCATACTGATTAAGGCTTGTGGATCCTGCGGAGTTTTGAGAAACCTTAACAACTCCTGAAGTGTCGCCTCTGTCATAAGAAGAACTGCTGCTCTGAGCAGAGTAGGAAGAAACAGAATTTCCGCTTGATGAGCTTGTTTGGTTCTGATAGGGATAAGGATCGGGAAGCCTGTCATCCGAAAGTCCCGATGAAGCCGCTGAAGAGCTTACAGAGGTCTGTGAGGAATATGTTCCCGAAGAGTATGAATAAGGCTGGGGAAGAACATCGCTTGAAAGACCCGATAAAGCCGTTGAGGGATTCACGTTAGCAGTCAGATAGCTGCTCATGTCCATGCGTGAATTGACCTTTGCGGTTTTCAGCTCTGCGTCAATGAGGGAATCATCCTTGCCTGAGGTGCTGTCAAGCATTTCCATAAGAGTGTCATATGAAGCCTGAGAGGAATAAAGAGTGCCCGAAACCTCGCCGTTGTTAGCAGTGCCTGAGGTGTTCTCGTCAACCTGAACTGACTGAGAATTATCCTCCGAAACGCCTTCTGATGGCTCTGTCTGACCCTCGCCGTTATCGGAGCTGTCAGTGCTTTCGCCTGCTTCGTCTCCGTTTTCGTCCCCTTCGGGCTTGATAACGTTGGTGATAGCATTCATGTCATAGGCTTGCTTGTTGTCAAGAGTAACATAACCGCTGCCGTTTTTGATAATAATGCCTGTGACCTTGCCTGTAACAGTGCTGTCTCCGTCCTTGACCTCAACAGTCTGACCCACAAAGCTTCTGAGCTGAGAGTAAACAGTGCCGTCAACCACATCGGTGATGCCGTCAGTGAGATAAAGCGAGCCGTTTACAAGAACCTTGCAGCCCTCGCTTGTAACGGAAACAGATTCAACAAGACCTGTTTCGGGAGCGCCCGTACCGCTCTGAACGGTAACAGCTTTGCCGATAAGAGAAGAGGCATAGGTGACTGCATTCTGCTTTGTGAGCTGAGAGATAGCCTCCATCATGGAGTAAGAAGCCATTTGCTGGATAAATTCCGAATCGCTCATAGCATTGTTGAAGTCCTGATTGGACATCTGCGAGGTAAGCAGCTTGAGGTAGCCTTCAAAGTCAAGGTAGCTTGAGCTTGCGTCCTCGGTAACGTTAGTGTTGATCTCGTTGGTGGAATACTTCGAGTAAACCTTTCCCGAGAGATTGTCAGCGGAAAAATCGTTTACGCTGATACCCATAGTTTCGCCTCCCTGTTAAAGATATTTTCGGAGATATCGTCCTGCTGCTCCGAGGAGCTTTCGGATGGATAGCTTCCGTTTCCTGTGAAATGCCTGTCCGAGCTGCTTTGATCCTGTGCGCCGCCGAAAAGTCCGCTGCCCGAGGTAAAGCCGTTGTCTGTAAGACTTCCGTCCGCTTCGTTAGTAACGATCTGTCTTGAAACGGATATCTCCTTGAGAGCAATGCCTCTTGAAGCCATAGCCTCAGCAAGCTCAGAGGTCTTTCCGGAGATAAGCTCTGCCGCCTCAGCTTTTTCTGCGGTGAATGTGATCTCAAAGCCCTTGTCCGAGCGTCTGATCCTGATCTCAAGACCGCCAAGCTCTTCGGGACTGAGCTTCATTTCGATCTCTTTTTCGGAAAGATTGTCCGTGAAAATATCCCTGTAAAGGTCAATTCTTCGGATTATCTGCGAGGATATCTCTTCGTTATCCGAAACGGGTGTGCTTTCCGAAAATGTGTCTGCTTCGGTGTTCAGAGGGATAACAGCCTCAGTGGGCATATCCTTTTCAAGCGGTCTGTTGACCCTTGCCAAAAAGCTCTGCATATTCTGCCTGCCGAAGTCGATATGCACTTCTTCGGGAGTTTTTGCAGCAGGAGCATCAGCAGTATTCTCAGCCGTATCCGTGGAATCGGGAGTCTTAACGGTAACAGAAGCGTTCAGCTTTTCAGAGAGCTTTCCTAAAAAGTCTGTCAGCTCTCGGGGATCAGCTTCGGGAAGCCTTTCAAAAGCCTGACGAATATCGATCGTCAGCTTGTTGTCCGCTTCCAAAGGAGCATGAACATCATCAGTCATTTCGGGATAAACAGGTATTTCGGCAGGATCCTGCAAACTATCCGCACTCTCTGAAACCACAGCTTCAACAGTTTTGCCGCTGTCTGTCTGAACATCGGGAGTTTCATAATAAGAAACCTTCTGAACAGGATAGAGCCCTATGTCAGTGATCGGAACAATAACCGCTTCATCAGCAGGAATATCATTTTCATTGTCCGAAATTTTCTTGTCAGACTTTTTCGCCGCCTTGAGAGCAAGCCTTGCAGCAACATTCACAATATCTGCGGGAGACGCATCATCGGTCAAACCGTCCTCGGAAATATCAGCCGCCGCACTGAGCAGCTCTGCAAAAGCCGACCTTTCCTCAGGAGAAACATCTTTCCAAATCAGATCAATGTCTGCCTGAACAAGCTCACCGCCGTTATTTTCCAAAAATAACGAGACCGATCGGATAAACGCCGCATATCCCTTTTCGGAAAAGACCTCCGGAAGCGGGACATTCTCATCACCTGCAACAGCCGCCGAAAGAATATCGGCTAAGGATATTGTCGGAGAAGCCTCGGCTTCGTTCGTTTCGGGAATAGTCTGAACGGGAGCCTGAACCTGCGCTGCGTCCGCCATAAGAAGCCCTAAAATACTTCCGAAGGAGCCGTTCTGAGAACCGTCCTCCATATTAAGAGGGGATACCTCACCCGAGCCGCCGAAAATATTCATCGCTGCCATAAGCTCCGCAGGCATGGTAATTTCGCTCATTTTATCAAACCTCCTTTCAAATAAAATGTATATGTCAAACGCTCAGCCTTTGCAGAAGAAAAAGGCATTTTGCGAAGTGACCGAGATCAAACGGCATTTTCCGCCATGGAAGCCCTTACCGACGCACCGTTCACATATTCCTCAATGAACAGCTCGTCAGCCTTGGCTGCCTTGAAATTATAGTCCTCGAGCTGCTTTTCCTCCAGCTTCTCAAGGCTTTTGACCTCCTTGGAGGCTTCGGTAACAACATAAAGTTGCTTTTCCACAGCCGCCTCAAGGGATTCAATGGAACGCTTGGCGTCCTCTATCTGAAGTCTCAGAGTGTTGTGATGCTCCTTGAAGATAAACATCTCCATAGCGGAAATGCCCTTCTGAGCCCTGTAATTGAAATCGTCCTGAGCCTCTCTCATCTCCTGCTCCAGAGCGGCTTTAAGCTCAAGAGCCTGAAGCTTCTGAGCATTGAGAGAAGCGAGACTGTTTTTCTCTCTTTCAAGAACCTGATCCTTGAAATTGAGAAGGGTGTCAAGAGTAAAATGAAATTTCTTCAAAGAAACTCACCTCGAAAAAAGCTTAGCTGACAGCGTCCTTCATCATTTTAACAGTCTGTTCAAAGCTGAAAGCCTCGTCAGTTGACTGCTGAAGGAAAGCATTTATCTTGTCGATTTTCCTGAGAGCCTCGTCAAGAGCATGATTAGTGCCCTTTTTGTAAGCACCGATGGAAACCAGATCTGCATTTGCATAATAGGTAGCAAGGAGATTCCTCATTTTGGAAGCAGCGTCTCTCTGATCCTTTGGAGCGATCTCCGACATCAGACGAGAAACCGAATCAAGGACCTCAATAGCAGGATAATGATTCCTTGCCGCCACCTTTCTTGACAGAATGATGTGACCGTCAATAATACCTCTTACGGTATCGGAAATAGGCTCGTTGGTGTCATCGCCCTCAACGAGCACGGTGTAAACTCCCGTAATGGAGCCTTTTTCAAAATTGCCCGCCCTCTCAAGGAGCTTTGGCATGGCGGTATATATCGAAGGGGTATAGCCTCTTGCAATGGGAGCTTCACCCGTCGCAAGACCTATCTCACGCTGCGCCATGGCATAACGTGTAAGGGAGTCCATCATCAGAAGCACATTTTTGCCCTTGTCCTTGAAATACTCTGCAATAGCAGTGGCAGTCATGGGGCATTTGTTTCTCATCATGGAGGGCTGATCGGAGGTAGCAACCACAAGCACCGACCTCGCCATGCCCTTAGGACCCAAGTCTCTCTGAATAAATTCAAGCACCTCACGGCCACGCTCGCCTACAAGAGCGATAACATTGATGTCCGCCTCAACCTCACGGGCGATCATGCCCAGCAGTGTTGATTTACCAACACCCGAGCCTGCGAAAATGCCCATTCTCTGACCTCTGCCGATAGTCAGCAGACCGTCAATAGCCTTTACCCCGAAGGGGATAATATCATGAATTGCGGGTCGGGTAAGAGGATTAACGGGCTTTCCCGCAATGGAATAGCTTTCGAGAGTCTTGATAGGAGGACCGCCGTCAATAGGGTCTCCCACCGCATTGATGACTCTGCCTATGAGACATTCGCCCACACCAACCTTGAGCTTGTCGCCGGTGTTGTCAACCACCGAGCCGGGACCGATGCCCTCAATGTCGGTGTACGGCATGAGCATTACCGTGCCATGGCGGAAGCCCACCACCTCAGCGAAGATGAACTCGCCCGACCTGCCCTTTTTGTAGATGCGGCAAACATCACCGATGTTGCATACAGGACCGCTTGCCTCAATGGTCATGCCGATAATTTTTTCAATTTTGCCCTGATAGCGGTAAAGCTCAGCCGTTCTCACAGCGTTTCTTACAGCCTGAAAATTCATCTGCATAACCTCGATCAATATGTACAGCAGAAAAACTATTCATTTTCCTGCTCGGATTTATGTGAGCTTTTCATAATTTCCTTCAGGAAATCAAGCTGAGTGGGGATAGAAGCGTCAATTATCTCCGAGCCGTTGTCGAGAACCACAGTACCCGGGGGAGCGTCCAGAGGATCAAGCTCTTCCACCTCAATTTCGGGAATAAACGGGATAAGGGACTTAACAAATTCCTTGTCCGTAACAAATTTTCTTGAAGCCTCGCCCTGAGCCACAGAGATCTTCACATAATCGGAATTTCTGAAGCTCTTTGCAGCATTTGCGGCAATGCGGTCAATTACCTCGGGATCGGTCTTGACCTCGGACATGGTAATTTTCCTCACCATATCGAGAACCGTCTCGCAAAGCTCGTACTCATGGGAAATGTAGTAAGCCGACTTTTTGGAATTTATCTCGGAAAGGAGAGCACCGGCAGTCTCAAGGTACTTCTCGCATTTATCGAGAGCCTCTTTTCTGCCTGCTTCAAAGCCTTCGTCGAAGCCTTCCTTCTTTGCCTGCTCCCTTAACCTTTCACATTCGGTCTCAGCAGCCTCAAAAACCGCCTTGGTTTTGGAACGTGCGTCAGCGATCATCTTGTCAGCGGAGTTTCTTCCCGCCGAAATGATGCTTTCATACTCCTCGTCCATTTTCTGTTTCCTTGCGGCAAGGATATCCTCAGAGCGCTTGATAACAGCTTCGTTGAAGCGTTTTGTTTCTTCCGCCTGCCGTCTTGCCTTTTCCTCGGCTTCCTTGGCGGCGATCTCCTCGGGGGTAGGCCCGGGAGCCTCCTCTTCGGTAACAGCCACCTCGATAACAGGCTCGGGCTTGCCCACAGTAACGGGCTTTGAGCTGTCGAAATTATAGACTCTTGATTTAACGATTTTAAGCAATTATCTCATCATCTCCGCCCTTACCGATAACCAGCTCGCCCTCTTCCTCAAGGTGTCTGATAATGCCGACGATACGCTGCTGAGCCTCCTCAACATCACGCATACGGATATTATGCAGATATTCGATCTCCTGCTGAATGGATTCCTGCATTCTCTGAGGCATATTTGCAAAGAGAGCGGCAGCAACCTCTTCGTTGGAGCCCTTGATGGCAATAGCAAGGTCCTTGGTGTCGCAGTCTCGGATAAATCTCTGAATGGACATGGAATCGAGAGAAAGGATATCCTCGAAAACGAACATTTTCTTTTTGATCTCCTCCACGAGAACAGGGTCTCTGACAGAGAGCTCGTCGAAGATGTATTTTTCTGTGGAGCGGTCCACCTTGTTGAGGATATCCGCAACAGTGTTTATGCCGCCCACCTCGGTGGTATCCATGGAAACAACGGAAGCAAACTTCCTTTCGAGAGTAGCCTCCACCGCCTTGACGGTGTCGGGAGAAGCAGCGTCCATCTTTGCGATCCTCTCAACGACCTCAACTCTCTTTTCCTTGGGCAGCTCGTTAAGCACAGCGGAAGCCTGTTCGGAGGTTGCATAGGAGAGAATGAGGGCAATGGTCTGAGGATACTCGTTCTGAACGATAGCCAGCAGATTTTTGTAATCGGATTTTCTGACGAATTCGAAAGCTTTGGACTGCATGGAGCGTGTGATCTTGCTCATCAGCTTTGCAGCAACCTCTTCGCCGAAGGCCTTGGTAAGAACGTCCTTAGCGTATTCAATGCCGCCGTCTGTAATGACCTTCTGAGTAAGGCACAGCTCGTAAAATTCATTAAGAATGGAGTCCACAGCATTTGCTTCAAGATAGGGGAGACTGGAAACATCCATAGTGAGGGCTTCCACCTCATCGTTTGACAAATGCTTGTAAACGCCTGCAGCATTGTCAGTGCCGAGAGCGGTGATAATGACAGCTGCTTTTTGTCTTGATGTAAGCTCAAGCAGATCGCTCATTTAATAAACCATTCCTTTCATAAGCAAAGCAAATGCCGTTATTACTTGCTCTGCGGCTCTTCGGCGGGCTGAGCGGGGGACTGTTCTGTGTTCTTTTTCTTGGAGGAAGACTGCTCCACCTCTTCCCGCATCCAGCTTCTGAGGAGCTGAGCCACGATCTCGGGGCTTGTTCGTGCGAAGTCTGTAAGCTCTCTCCTGATGATAGCTTCCTTGGTCTCTATGCCGTCGTCCGCATTGAGACTTGGGATATCCACCGAAGGAGAAGTCTCGTCGCCAAGTGAGAAGAAGCTCTCCACCAAAGGCTCTCCGTCCTCGGGAGCGAGCTGTTCCAGAAGAGTTTTCTCGAAAGCCTTTCTCTTCTTCTTGTTTTTGGAGCTGAGAGAAGCGAGTACAATAATAAGAATGATAAGTATAAGCAGCAGGATAGCACCGAGAATAACCAGCTGATTAAGAGTAAGACCGAAGAGGAATGCCTTAGCCTCAGTCTCAACAGCTTCAGTGACCTTAGGAAGATTAGTAACGGTAACAACATCCTGAGCGATATCGGGATTAACGGTACCCGTGTTTGCAACAAGACTTACAAGCTGCTGCCTTGTGGTGTCGGGAAGATAATCGGTGTAGATAACAACAGAAATGGAAAGCCCGTCAATAACATAGCCCGCTTTTTCAACCTGCTCCTTGTAGGTGTTGACGAGGTAAGTGTTTGAAACGGAATTTTCGGTCCATCTGCCGTTGTCGGCAGTGTTTCCTTCGGGATAAGTGTCATCGGCATTTGTCTCCACACCCTGAACGCCGCCATTGGCGGTAGCATATCCGCTTGCCTGCTCAGCGTCTGTGTGCTGGAGCATACCTCTTTCATCATTGGTGGAGGGGGTGTATCTTGTGTCCTCGGAAACCTTGCTGTCGAAATTGAGGACCATATTGACCGCCGCCGAGAAGCCGTCCACGCCGTAAGCGGGAATAAGGAGCGCCTCTATCTTCTGGCGTATCTGATTTTCAAGATCTGTCTTGAATTTAAGTTTTCTTGTTTCGTCCGCCACAACGTCTACGGGAGTGTCCTCGGCTAAAAGAAGAACGCCGTAGTTGTCAATGATGGAGATATTTTCCTCCTTTATGCCATATCTTGAAATGAGGTATGTCATACCCTCAATCTGCTCACTTGTGAGTTTAACACCATCCTCAAGATAAAGCACCGCCGCAGCCGAAGGCTCCTGCTTGTACGCCTCAATAACGGTATTTTTCTTTTCGGGTATGTTAAGAGTAGCAGTGGCTTCGCGAACGCCCTCAAAGGTAGAGAGTATAGCGGAAAGTCTTTCCTCATTTGCAATTTTTTCATACTGTCGCTTTTCGGACTCAGTGGTGAACATTCCCACATTTTCGGTGTATGTATTGTAGTTGATAGAGGACTTGGGGTATTTCTGCATTGCCAGATTCATAGCAATAGCGTTCTCCGTGCCCTTCGGAACGACAATAGTGCCGCCCGAGCGGAGAGTGCATTCATAGCCCGATTCCTCGATCAGCTGAACGATCTCCGCAGCCTCGGAGGTCTCCAGCCCCTCATAGAGGATAACATAATCCTTTTTATTAAGAAGCACCACAGCCACGATAGCAATGATAAGCACCAGAGCGAGACCGCCGATATAAATGCCCTTGGTTTTCGTAGTCTGCCTGCCCCAGTATTCCTTGACTGTGGTTATCGTCTTTTGTACTTTTTCGTTCATTTCCGGTTAATTCCCTTCAAAATGAGGTTACATACTCATCTGCATGATCTCGTTGTAGCTCTGCTGACAGGCGTCCTTAACAGCCACAAAGGTCTCCACAGCGATCTCCGCCTTGGTGAGATTGTTGTAAATGGTGTGCAGATCGTCGATCTCGCCCATAACAAGACGTGCGGAATCCTCATTCACCACCTGCTGAGTATCGGTAACATCGGTAATGACCTCTCTGAAAACATCAGTAAATGATGGAGATTTTTTTGGGGAGGATACATCCTCAGCAGCGGCCTCATTCTGCGAGAGAATATTCAGGGGAGTGATGCTTGAGCTAATAGGAACGATGTACATTTCTGCCTTATCCTTTCATAAATATATCATTAATATGGTATATGCCTGTTAGTTGCCCTTCAGTTCAGCAGCCTTGGACATCATAGCCTTGACCACCTCGTAGGCGGAAGCATTAGCCTCGTAAGCACGCTGAGCAGCCAGAAGATCAGTCTGCTCCTTGGTATTGTCAACATTAGAGTGATAAATGTAGCCGTTTTCATCAGCAAGAGGATTCTCGGGATCGTAAACAGGTGTCATGGGAGCGTCGTCGTCAATGACCGCAGTAATTACCGAGCCTGCGTTTCTGTACTTGTCCATATTAGCCCTGTAATAAACACCTCGCCTGTGAGTGGATTCCTCTTGGGTGGTGTACTTGTTCAGAATGCCTGCAAAATCCTTTTTCTCGCTTATGACCGTAAGCTGGCGGCAGTACGGCTCGCCCGTAGAGGTGTTGTAGGAATCCTGATTAGCGATATTCTGCAAAATGATGTCCATTCTGAGCCTCTGGGAGGACATACCCGAATGGCTTATATCGAGAGAGCTTAAAAATGCCATGGAAAAAAACTCCTTTCAGAGACTTTACTTGCCGATAGCCCTGCGGATCATGGCATACTGGCTGTTCATATAGTCGATCATGGTCTTGTATTGATACTGAACGTCCACAAGCTCGGTGCTTTCCTTTTCGATGTCAACGTTGTTTCCGTTCAGAAGCTGGCTGGTGTTTGTCTCATAGGTGGTGTTGACCCAAACAAGCTCATCACTGTTCCCGCTTGAGGCATTGCTCTGGGAAACGGTGGTCTCACCGCTTTCTCCGCTGCTGAGACGGTCGTGGGGGCAGTATTTGTAGCCATGGTAAGGGCATTTCATCTTTTCCTTCAGAACAAGCCCGAAATTAACGGTCTTTGCCTTGTAATCGGGGGTGGTGATGTTGGCGATATTGTGCCTGATGACCTCCTGCTTGTACCATGCAGCGTCAAGACCCTGTTCGGTTATCTTGAAGGCAGCGCTGTCAAAAAGTCCCATAAAAACGGCTCCTTTCTATGAAAAGGCATATCTGCCCGATGATATCATACCGTCCTCAGGGCATACCATGCCTTAGGACACACTTATAGCTAATGTAATTATACATCAAAATGAGAAATATTACAAGAGCAAATTGAAAGTAAATCCCAAATTGAGTGACAAATTTCTCTTAAAAAATATATTCAATTTCTATAAATTTCACAAATTTTGTGTCGAATGGGAAAAAATCCTGCAAAAAGCAATGCTTTTGTGCATAATGAACAATTAAATAAGGAGAGGAATAATTTACGAAGCTAAGATCGGACTGTTCCGAATAAAAAACGCCGTAACAGCATAATGCAAAAAAAAATATTGAAAAAACATGCTTAATTGTAAATATTTTATAAAAGTGAAAAAAACACTTGCAATTTAAAAATGATTGTGATATAATAGAAACGTTCTGAAAATGCCCCCCAAGGGCGTTGAAACGCTATTACTTTTTTGAGGAGGTGCGGCCCAAATGGCAAAGTGCGATATTTGCGGAAAGGGCGTTACTTTCGGTATCAAGGTTTCCCACTCACATCGTCGTTCCAACAGAACATGGAAGCCTAATGTAAAGCGTGTAAAAGCTATCGTTGACGGTACTCCCAAGCACATTTATGTGTGCACAAGATGCCTCCGTTCCGGTAAGGTAACACGTACTGTCTGATTTTCGACGGGAAATCGCAGACATTTCATAACCGAATTGTACGTACAATGAGAAAGACGCTTCGGCGTCTTTTTTGTTTTGC
>JAGBFZ010000449.1 GCA_018110855.1 Oscillospiraceae bacterium | reverse complement strand
CCATCCAGCCATGGAGTGATAGCCTGAAGTTTTTCTCGAAGCGCAGCTTTTTCAGCGCTTCTTTTGCGTCCTCGTCGATCTCATCCGCAAGGATAATCAATGTTACATAGGAATACATATGCTCGCTGTGGGGATGGACATGCTCCATGCCGGCATCAAGCGCAACCTTCTGGATATGCTTGAAAGTTTCGAGATCAAGCTTTTCGGTGAGATAAAAATAAGCATACTCGTTATTTTCAAGCGACCAAAGCTTTGCCTTTTTTACCAACACATATTTTTCAGAAGTAGAATGAAATTCAGCAAAAGCCCCAAAGGTATCTTCACCTATTGCGACATCGCGCTTTATGTCAAAATATCTTTGATATGCCAGAAGAAGTCTTTCCAGCTTTCCCTGTCTTTCTTCGAAAGTCATATATGTTTCCTTTCTAAATTGTAACTATGCGGTTAAGTAATCAAACTTAAACAGATATATTATATACCTTTTATGCCAAAATGTTAATAGAAAATTTAAAATTTGCTCAGTATTCGTTAGATTTAGCCAATAATGTTCACTTTCTAACTTTTTTCCGTGCAAAAGGTACAAATTCCACCATGTAAAAGCATCAGATTTGCTCAGATAAATCAGTTTTCCTAATGCTTTTATAATAAAAATGCATCAAATCCGGCAGCTGTTTTTATACTCTGTGCATCAAATCGGTGTAAGTGGGCATCGGCCAATCTTTTCCGTCCACTATCTGCTCAACAGCATCACAGCATACACGGATATTGTGCATATCTGTTCTGATCACATCTCGCATGAATACCGTTTTGTTAAGGACATTATCTTCCGGAACGTCGTGAATATCATTTTCGAGCTTATCGGTCAGCAGCGAAAGCTCACTTATGCTGTCCGAAAGTTTTTTGACGTAACCGTGAAGCTGAGGATTTTCAATTCCTACCGAACGAATTTTTGCAAGCTCTGCTGCATTTTTGCCGGCAGCCATGATAACGGCGGGAATAACCTGCTTGCGCATCATCTCAAGCAGAGTTTTTGCCTCTATCATCGTGATTTTGCCGAAATTCTCCAGCGCTATTTCATAGCGGGAGTGACACTCAAGCTCAGAGAAGATGTCAAATCTTCCGAACAGCTCGACGGTATTGGGGTCAAGCCATACCGATGCGGCATCAACCGCGTTGGAAAATTCGGGCAGACCTCTGCGCTTAGCTTCCTTGTGCCATTCATCGGAATAGTTATTTCCGTTCATTATTATGCGCTTATGTTCTTTATAAGTATCGGACGCGATCTTTCTTACAGCCTTTTCAACGTCATCGCTGCTCTCAAGGATGGCCGCAAAGTAATCAAGGCTGTCACAAAGGATAGCGTTTAGGGTTATATTTGCCAGCGCTACCGACTGAGCTGAGCCTACCATTCTGAACTCGAACTTAGTACCGGTGAAGGCAAAAGGCGAAGTTCTGTTGCGGTCGGAGTCATCGGCAAGAACCTCGGGAACGGCATCTACGCCGACCGATACAGTATGCATGCCGGAATCGTTGGCACGTACACCGCCACGGGCAAGTATATGGGTAAATCTTTTTCCAAGGAACATCGAGATTATAGCGGGAGGCGCCTCAAATCCGCCAAGGCGGTGATCGTTTCCGGGAGTAGCGGTGGAAAGGCGAAGCTGTGCCGCATACTTATCAACACCGCGTACAAATGCTGCCAAAAACAGTAAAAATACAAGGTTATCCTCGGGATGCTCACCGGGAGAAAGCAGGTTTTTGCCCTTATCGGTGGAAAGCGAATAGTTATTGTGCTTGCCCGAACCGTTTACTCTGGCAAAGGGCTTTTCATGCAGCAGGCAGGCCAATTTGTGATTCTTGGCTATTTCCTTCATCGTTTCCATGATGAGGTGGTTTGCGTCGCAGGTGAGGTTTGCCGAATCGTATACAGTGGCGAGCTCATGCTGGGTGGGTGCAACCTCGTTGTGCTTTGTTTTAGCCGCAACACCAAGCTTCCAAAGGGTATCGTCCAGTTCGTGCATAAAGGAGGCAACCTTAAGGCGCACTCTGCCGAAGTAATGGTCGTCGAGCTCCTGACTCTTGGGAGGAGGAGCGCCGAGAAGAGTTCTGCCGCAAAGCTTAAGGTCAAGGCGCTGCTCATACTTTTCACGGTCAACGAGGAAATATTCCTGCTCGGCGCCGACCATGGGAGTAACTCTGCCCGTTTCGTTGTCACCAAGCAGACGCAGTATTCTTACCGCCTGCTCCGAAACGGCATCCATCGAACGCAGCAGCGGGGTTTTCTGGTCAAGCGCTATGCCTGAAGGCGCACAGAAAGCGGTGGGTATATAAAGGGTCTTGTCTTTTACAAATACAAAGGAAGTGGGATCCCACGCGGTGTAGCCGCGCGCCTCGAAGGTATTGCGCAGACCGCCCGAGGGGAAAGAGGATGCGTCAGGTTCACCCTGAACAAGCTCAGAGGAATCAAAT
>JAGBFZ010000448.1 GCA_018110855.1 Oscillospiraceae bacterium | reverse complement strand
ATCCCTATACGGGAACGCCAATTTCCGAAGACGAGCTTCTGAAATATGACGGAGCAGCGGAGATACTTGAAAAGGCACGTTCCGAGGGCAAAAGCATAGCAGAAATCTATTGCAGAGACAACGGGATAATCAATATAAATCTGACATATTCACTGAACGAAACCGATATAAACGGCGACCCTGCTTATTTAAACAGCTTTTATATATTAAAGGCAGAGGGCAGCGCCATAACCGACATAACCCCCGAATATAATGATGGCTATTACCTGCCTTGATAGAAAGGATTGATATAAATGTTTGAAGCATATATTTTCCCTGTCCTCGTTTTTGCGGGAATGGGAATACTTGCAGGCGTACTGCTTACCGCCGCCTCAAAGATATTTGCAGTCAAAACAGACCCCCGTGTTGACGAGGTAAACGAAGCACTTCCGCAGGTAAACTGCGGAGCCTGCGGATACAGCGGCTGTTCTGATTATGCAAAGGCAATTGTGGAAAAGGGCGAAAAAGCCAATCTCTGCAAGCCGGGAGGAGCAGCTTCCGCAGAGAAGATAGGCGCCATAATGGGAGTCAGCGCAGGTGAGACGGAAAAGCAGATCGCCGTTGTCCGCTGTTCGGCAGACTGCGGCAGTAAGCAGAAAAGCTTTGATTTTGACGGCGAGCTTACCTGCGTAAACGCCAAGCGTTTTTACGGCGGAATGTGGGGCTGTAAATTCAGCTGTCTCGGACAGGGCGACTGCGCAAAGGTCTGTCCTGTTGATGCCATTGTCATAAGAGACGACCTTGCAAGAATAGATAAATCAAAATGTATCGGCTGCGGGATGTGTGCCGAGACCTGTCCCAACGATGTTATCGAAATAAGAAAAATGGCACCCACTGCCGATGTCCTCTGCAATTCAAAGGATATGGGCAAGGCAGTAAAAGCAGTATGCAGCAAGGGCTGTATCGGCTGTAAAATATGCGAGAAGCAGTGCGAGTATGATGCTATCCATGTTGTTGACAATATCGCCCGTGTAGATCACGAAAAATGCACCGCCTGCGGCAAATGCGCCGAAAAATGCCCCGTCAAGGTCATCACCATTTCAAAAAACTGATAACGACAGCAAATTCTCCTGTGACAACCGCCGCAGGAGAATTATTTCATTTACATTATAGCACAAATGTGCCGAATTGTCAATTGGTAAATCGAACAAATTTTCTTGTCACATTTTGACTTCCTGCCGCATTTTAATAGTGAGTACTCAATATCGCAAAGGGGAAGTGATAGAGCAAATGAAGCCGGATTTTGAGGAGGCCGTAAATAAATACGGCGACCTCGTATATAAAACAGCCTATCTGTACAGCGGCACTGTTTCGGACAGCGAGGACATATTTCAGGAAACCTTTTTAAAACTTGCAAAGCATAAACGTGAGTTCAAGGACGAGGAGCATTTAAAAGCATGGCTTATCCGAGTGACTGTTAATTTCAGTAAAATGCTTCACCGAAGCGCCTACAGTCGCTATAAGGCGGAGCTTGATGACAACATTCCCGCAGAGAATGAAAATTATCTTGAAAAGCGGGCTGTGACCGAGGCTGTAATGAAGCTGCCCGAAAATTACCGTCTCCCCGTGCTGCTGTATTACTATTACGGCTATTCCTGCAATGAAATCGCAAAAATTCTGCGAATAACCGAGCCTGCCGTAAGAACAAGGCTCAAGCGGGCAAGAAATTCTCTGAAAAAAGAACTTGAGGAGGTATGGCAAGATGAATAACAGCGAGCTGATAAAAAACGCCTTTGAAAATATAACACCCTCGGAGGAGCTTATGGAAAAGGTCATAACGTCCCGAACTGCTCCATTAAAAAGAGCTTCAAGAATGAAAAAATGGATAATAATCCCCGCGGCAGTGTGCTTTGCAGCCTGTCTCGGTATCACCGCCGCAGCAGTAACGGGAAATCTTGATTTTGATGTTTTGTTCGGGGACAGGATAAAGGTAGCAGACAGCGAGCTTGCCGAGGAGCTTGTAGGCAAGGTCAGCAACGTGAAATATTCCGTTTCCGACAATGATTACATCGTAAGCGTGGCAGGCGTAACGGGAGGAGCGGATAACTGCTATGCCGTTATCGAGATATCCCGAAAGGACGGCACCCCCGTAACGGAATATTTTCAGAATCCCGCCGATTATGACTATGAAGCTCTCTCATGGATACATGAAGGCTACGACTTGAAAAACACGCTTGGTTTGACGGCTAATCTCTCGTCGGGCGCAGGACTTGACACATCTATAACAGAATACGGCAATATAATCTTCACACTGGACATTGACGGCGATGGCTCAGAGCCTCTGAGCGGCAAGATAATAGCCGCAGAAGGTGACACGCTTGTCTGGGGAAACAGATTCACCGAGCTTTGCATTGACACAAATTCCTATTACGGAAGGAACAAGGGTGAATGGGGCTTTTTTGACAAGGATACTAACGAGCCTGTTCAGACGGATATCAGTTCTGCTATGGCTCTTCCTTTAAAATGGAGCATAAGCTTTAAATATACCGCCTCAGACAAGGCTCTTGATGTTTTAACCTGCAAAGAACCCAAGGAAAAAGCGATTTTACGGCTCAAGTCTCCTGATGAGATCGGTGACAAAATTTACGAAGGAGGCTCCGAGCGTTATGAGTTTGAATGTACCGTAAAGTTCATCGAGATATCTCCCACAGGCGGAAAAATGGATATCGAATTTCCCTGCGTCGAAAACAATGATTTCTTTCTGTGCGCTGAGACCGGTATGGAAAACGAAATGTATCTTGTTAAGACTGACGGTTCTCTGATACCCGTGTCTATGAACGGCTGGTCGGGAAAATACGGAGAGGGCATTGCCGAAATGTCAATTCGTCTTGACTATATGCAGCTGAATGACTATTTACGCAATTATATGGATATTTCAGATGTCTGCGCACTGAGCTTCAACGGAGTT
>JAGBFZ010000447.1 GCA_018110855.1 Oscillospiraceae bacterium | reverse complement strand
TTTTCCGCTGAGTCTGATTTTCAAGGAACGACTGCGGCTTGGTACAAGGGAATTGTTCGGGTATCTTTGGGAGAATAATATTGATGTCTGGATATATACCACATCATTTCGTTCCGAAAGCTATATCAGAGGACTTTTCCGCTGCTATGGGATAAAGGTCGGCAGGATAATTAACGGAGCAGTTCATGCAAGAGAGGTTCAGGGGGACAGACGTGAAGCAATGCCATCAAAATATCCCGCAAAATATCGCATTGACCTGCATATCGATGACGATCCATCAGTGGCTCAGAACGGGAAAATATACGGCTTTAAGGTCTTTCTTGTGGGCGGTCAGGACGATGCATGGACAGAAAAGATCATAGAGAAAATAAAGGCTATGAGGAAATAACGCTGCCTGACCCCGTACTTGAAATCCTCCCCGAAATATGATATAATATGTATCGGAAAAGATTTTTGAAAGGATTGACCATATATAATAAAATTTATCGCAGCCGATCTGGACGGCACACTTTTAGACAGCTCCCACAAGCTGCCCGAGGGCTTTTTTGAGCTTGTTGAAAAAATGCACGAAAAAGGCGTGGTGTTTGCCGCAGCTTCGGGCAGGCAGTATTACGGAGTGGAACGGGTCTTCGAGCCTGTGAAGGACAAAATGATGTTCATAGCGGAAAACGGAGGAATTGCTTTTGAGAAAGGCAGATGCGTCTATTCGCTGCCCATGTCTGACGAGGGTGTTCTTGAGATCTTAAGAAGCGCAGAGGAGCTTTACGGCGAGGGCGTGAGAGTGCTTTTGTCGGGAGAAAAGTCCGCTTATGTTTCGGACAGCGACCCCGATTTTGCGGAAAGCTGCGGAATATACTGCGGCAGGCTCACCTCTCTTGAGCGGCTTGAGGCTTTTGAGGGCAATGACAGGATAATAAAGATAGCCCTTTTCGATAAGAATGCGGAGGAGCGGACATATCCCGCAATGAAGCGGTTTTCTGACAGATATAACGTTATTCTTTCCAATACTCAGTGGGTGGATATCGTGGATAAGAACGTGAACAAGGGAAATGCCGTAAAAAAGCTGATGGACAAGCTGGGGGCAGGCTTTGACGAGGCAATGGTTTTCGGAGATTATCTCAACGATCTTGAAATGATGAGCTGCTGCAAATACAGCTTTGCCATGGAAAATGCTCACCCCATATTAAAGGAAAACGCCGCATTTATTGCTCCGTCAAATGATGAAAACGGAGTAGTCAGGGAAATATTAAAATATATCCCCGAGCTTTCGGAAAATCTTGTTCATATATGAAAGGACGAATATGGAAAACTTGCGAGAGAAAATTGAAAAGCTGCTGCTTCGGGTAAAGTCTCCATCAAGATATATCGGCGGAGAGCTGAACAGCGTTGTCAAGGACAAAAGCAAGGTGGATGTCCGCTTTGCATTCTGCTTTCCCGATTCATATGATGTGGGAATGTCTCATATCGGAATGAAGATACTTTATTCGCTGAAAAACTCCCGTGAAAACTGGTGGTGCGAGAGAGTATTTGCTCCATGGACGGATTTTGAGGAGCTTATGAGGGAGAATGACATTCCTCTCTACGGACTTGAGAGCCTTGACCCCATCAAGGAATTTGACTTTATCGGATTTACCGTTCAATACGAGCTTTGCTACACGAATATCCTTAATATGCTTGATCTTGCCGGGCTGAAGGTCCTTGCTGCCGAGAGAGATGACAGCGACCCCATAGTAATTGCGGGAGGTCCATGCGTATGCGACCCCGAGCCGCTTGCCGATTTTATCGACCTCTTTGTTATCGGTGAGGGCGAGGAGGTCAATATTGAGCTGATGGAGCTTTATGAGCAGATGAAGAAGTCGGGGGAATATTCCAAAAAGGCTTTTCTGCTCCGTGCCGCAGGTATTAAGGGAATTTACGTTTCCTCTCTTTATAATGTAAGCTATCTTGAGGACGGACGTATCGAAAAGGTCACTCCTGTCTGCGAGGGCGTTCCCGAGCGTGTAACAAAGCGGATTATTTCCGATTTTGACAAGGTTTTTTATCCCGAGAGCTTTGTTGTGCCATTTTCGGAAATCGTTCATGACAGAGCGGTGGTTGAGGTGCTCAGAGGCTGTATCAGAGGGTGCCGATTCTGTCAGGCGGGATTTATTTACCGCCCGTTCAGAGAGAAATCCTCGGGTACTATTGTAAATGAAGCAAGGGCGCTTTGCGAGTCCACAGGCTATGAGGAATTGTCTCTTGCCTCGCTCAGTACCAGCGACCATTCGGATATTGAAGAAATGCTTACGGAAATGACGGGCTATACCGAGGAAAACAGGATAAATCTTGCTCTGCCCTCCATGCGTATGGACAGATTCAGCAAGAATCTTATGGAGCAGCTTTCCAAGGTGAGAAAGAGCGGACTTACGTTTGCTCCCGAGGCGGGAACTCAGCGGCTCCGTGATGTTATCAACAAAAATATTACGGAGGAAGAGATAATGTCCGCCTGCAAAATTGCTTTCGAGGGAGGATATGCAGGTGTTAAGCTCTATTTTATGATGGGTCTGCCAACAGAGACAGATGAGGATATTATCGGGATCGCCGACCTTGCAAAGCGTATCGCCGATCTGTATTTCAATATGCCGGGTCGCCCGAGAGGACAGAAGCTGTCTATTTCAATAAGCTGTGCGACCTTTGTACCAAAGCCCTTTACGCCCTTTCAGTTTGAGCCTCAGATAAGCATTGACGAAATAAACCGCCGTCAGAAGCTGCTTCTTGACAGCACCAAGGGCAAGAGATATATCAATGTAAGCTATCACAATTACCGAATAAGCGTTCTTGAAGCCGCTCTTGCAAAGGGTGACAGGAGAATGGGTGCGGTTATAAAGCGGGCATGGGAGCTGGGCTGTAAATTTGACGGCTGGGACGAAATGTACCGCTATGACCTGTGGATGAAGGCATTTGAGGAAACAGGAACAGACATTGATTTTTACGCTCACCGCCCAATGGACTATGACGAGACTGCCCCATGGGATCATCTTGATTATATGATAGACAAGAGTTTTTTTGTGAGGGAGAATAAAAAGGCTAAAGAGGGAAAAACCACAAAATGCTGCCGTGACGGGTGCAGCGGCTGCGGTGTTAACAAGGCTGCGGGGAGGGAATGCTTTGGATAAGAAAAATATCAGAGTGTTTTTCGAAAAGAAGGACAGAGCAATATATATTTCCCATCTCGATCTGCTGCGGACGATGCAGAGGGCTTTGAAACGCTCTGGACTGCCCGTGTGGTATTCCGAGGGCTTTAATCCGAGAATATATCTAAATTTTCCTCTTGCTCTTTCTTTGGGTGTGGAAGGGGAAAGAGAGCCTATGGATATGGCTGTGGTGGAAGATGTGAGCCTGTCGGAGATAGCGGAAAAACTTAACGGCGCTTGTCCCGATGGCATAAGGATAATTTCCGCCGCATATCCTGTTCACCCAAATAAGGATATAGGCTTTGCGGATTACAAAGCGGAATTTTCAGGGGACTCGGGCATTCTGAGAGATGCTCTTGAGGGCTTTTGCGGACAGGAGAGCATTACCGTGATGAAGCACTCCAAGAAAAAAGGCATGATCGAAATGGATATCAAGCCGTATATCAATATTCTGAACGTCTCAGAGGAGGATAAGGGCATTTCGGCAGAATACAGGCTGCCTGCGGGAAATGAGCTTAATATCAACTCTGCGGTGTTTACGGACGCATTTCTGAAATACTGCGTGGAAAAAGAGATAAACGCTGAACTGCGTTGTGCAAAACGCATAAATATACTCTGCGCAGATGGTGCAGATTTTGCATAAAATGCAGAAAATTTAAATGTTTAAAAAAAGTATTGAAATTTATGCTGGAATGTGGTAAAATAAATACGCATTTAAAATCCGTCGAAGTATGCCTATGCGCAGAAAAAACGAGATTAGTGCTGCGAAAATTTCTTCGCAACATTAAAAGGACAGTCCGCTGCACCGCCCTCTCGCGCGTCATCTGAGAGGATATCATGCGGGGTAAGAATGTCTTGATATTTAGGAGGAATAAAAATGGACGCACTCAAGCTTATCAGCGAATCAAGCTTAAAGACCGAAGTTCCCGCTTTTGAAGTGGGCGATACCGTTAAGGTTCATGTAAGGATCAAGGAAGGTCAGAAGTACAGGATCCAGATCTTCGAGGGAACCGTTATCGCTAAGAGACACGGCGGCATTCAGGAGACCTTCACCGTTAGACGTGTTGCTCACGGCTGCGGCATCGAGAGAGTTTTCCCTGTACATTCTCCTGTTGTTGACAAGGTTGAAGTTGTCAGAAACGGTAAGGTCAGAAGAAGCAAGCTCTACTACCTCAGAGACAGAGTTGGTAAGGCAGCAAAGGTCAAGGAGCAGATCCAGTAATTCTGCGAAACAAGACCACCATATCATGAAAGGAACAGTACTCCTTTCAATTGACCGAAAAGCTTATATTGTACACGGCGGCGATAATTCTCCGCTGTGTACCTTAAACGCTTTTTTATCGGTTGCTTGGGGACTATGACAGGGTCCCTTTTTTGCTATTAACGCAGGTGACCGCCCTTGGTAAAGCTCCATGAGACGGTATACGAAAGGATGAGCATAATGGCTAAGTTTCAGATAAATTACGAAGCGCTTGATGCTGACGAGAATAAGAAAAACGGTATTCCCTACGAGGAATTTCTTGAGTGGTCCGAGACAATTATCTTTGCGTTTTTTGCTGTTATCCTTGTTTTTACCTTCCTGCTCAGGCTGGCAAACGTTGACGGAGAATCAATGGTTCCAACTCTTCAGGACGGCGAAAAGCTTATTGTTCATCATCTTTTTTATACTCCCGAAAAGGGCGATATTGTTATAGTTGACAGCAAGAGCCTGGGCAAGCCCATTGTTAAGCGTGTTATTGCGCAGGGCGGAGATCAGGTGGATATCGACTTTGAAAGCGGCACTGTTAAGGTTAACGGTGAGGTGCTTCAGGAAAGCTACATAAATGACCTTACTCAGCTTGACGAGGGTGCTTTTGATTATCCCGTAACAGTTCCCGAGGGCAATTATTTCGTAATGGGAGACAACAGAATGCATTCTGCTGACAGCAGAAGCTCTAAGATCGGTTTTATTCCCGCCGATGAAATAGTTGGCAAGGTCGTTTTCAGGATCTGGCCGATGGAGCGTATCGGTTCGGTCAGCTAAACCGTGATAATTGATTTTACGGAGGAAAGACAGACGGAAAGACATTCGCCTTTCGCCTGCTTTCCTCTTTTGAGTTTAAGGAGTATGGCAGATGAACGAAATACCGTCAATACAGTGGTTTCCCGGGCATATGACAAAGACCCGCCGCATGATGGAAAAATGTCTGCCTCTGGTGGACGCTGTGGTGGAGGTCATTGACGCAAGAGTGCCTATGTCCAGCAGGAATCCCGACATAAATTCCCTTGTGGACGGCAAGCCCCGTATTGTGATACTGAATAAATGCGATGCTGCAGATGAGGATATCACCAGAAGCTGGGTGGAATTTTTTCGTAAAGAGGGCATTTGCGCTGTTCCTGCCGACTGTCGGACGGGGCGGGGGCTTAACAGATTTGTTCCCGCAGTAAGAGAGGTCCTTGCTCCGCTTATTGAAAAATACGCCGCAAAGGGCATGAGCGGACGAGTTCTTCATCTTATGGTGGTGGGTATACCAAACGTGGGAAAATCCTCTTTCATTAACCGCATGGCGGGGCAGAAAAAGGCGAAGGTGGAGGACCGCCCCGGCGTTACCCGTGAAAAGCAGTGGGTAATGGTAGATAACGATATTGAGCTTCTGGATATGCCCGGAGTTCTGTGGCCTAAGTTTGAGGATATGTCTGTGGGAGAAAAGCTTGCATTTACGGGAGCTGTAAAGGACGATGTTGTAGATACCGAGCTTCTTGCCTGCCGACTGCTTCTGAAACTAAGAGAGCTGTATCCTCAGGGACTTGCTGACCGCTATAAGATCAGGCTTGAAACTCCAGAGGAGGATGAAATGACTGAAAGCGGCGAAACAATGGGCTGTCTTTCGGGCTATGAGCTTCTTATGAGAGTGGGAAAGGCAAGGGGAATGCTCATTTCGGGCGGTGAGATAAATACCGAAAGAGCCGCAATTGCCGTTCTTGACGAGTTCAGAAGCGGTAAGCTCGGCAGGATAACCCTTGAAAGGCCCGAAGAATTTGCAGATTAAGGAGGCTTTGCCGTGAATGGAATAACAGAGCTTTCTCCATTATTTGAATACGATAAAAATGTTCGTATGTCCTATCCCGTTTTCTGCGGCATTGACGAGGCGGGAAGAGGTCCTCTTGCAGGAGATGTTTACGCTGCCGCTGTCATTCTTGATGAGGACGTTGTAATTGACGGTCTGAACGACAGCAAAAAGCTCACCGAAAAAAAGCGTGAGGAGCTTTTTGATGAAATAATCGCAAAGGCAAAGTCATTCTGTATTGCCACTGCTTCCGTTGAGGAGATAGAGCGGCTGAACATTTTGCAGGCTGCGCTTCTTGCCATGAAAAGAGCAGTTGCGGGTCTTGATATTACCCCCGGATATGCACTTGTGGACGGAAATAAATTTCCTCCCATATCTGTCAAGGGAGAGACTGTGGTAAAGGGCGACGGCACCTCTGCGAGCATTGCGGCTGCTTCTGTTCTTGCCAAGGTGAGCCGTGACAGGTATATGAAGGACGCAGCCGAAAAATATCCCGAATGGCAGTTTGAACGGCACAAGGGCTACGGCACAAAGCTCCATTATGAAATGCTCGATAAATTCGGACCGTCGCCCATTCACCGAATGTCATTCCTTAAAAAATATTATGCAGCTAAGCAGAAGTGAAACGGGAAAGCTGGGCGAGGAGCTGACTGCATATTATCTCCAAAAATCGGGCTATGAGATACTTCGCCGCAATTTCAGGATAAAAGGCGGTGAGATTGATATCATTGCCCGAAAGGACGGGATCATTGCATTTGTGGAGGTCAAGACAAGAGATATTTCCGCTCTTGAAAGCGGTGCAGAGGCGGTTAGAAGCAGAAAGAGAAGCCTGATAATCAGAGCCTCTCAGGAATATTCCTGCCGATATCCTCACGATTGTCAGCCCCGCTTTGATATATCCGAGGTAACTGTCAAAAGCGGGAAGATAGTGAAATTCTCCTATCTTGACAATGCCTTTGACAGCAGTGAGGATATGACATTATAAATCATAAAAAATGCGGTCATCGACTGCTTTTCAGATATTATTTCTCAGAAAGGAAAGAGTATTTAAAATGTTTTACAAAAGCACCAGAAACAGTGAAGTAAAAATAAGCTCTGCGGAAGCTATCGTTCAGGGAATTTCCGCTGACGGAGGTCTTTTCGTGCCTTCAGAGATACCCCCTATTTCCATGGACGAGATCGTAAGCCTCGGGGATATGAGCTATGCTGAAAGAGCGGCTTATATCTTTAAGAAATTCCTTACAGATTTCACCGATGCAGAGCTTAAATACTGCACAGAAAGCGCATATAATGATCAGAGCTTTGCAACTGCAAATATTGCGGAAATTTCACATCTTTTTGACGGTACATACGTCCTCGAGCTGTGGCACGGTCCTACCTGCGCATTCAAGGATATGGCTCTCCAGATACTTCCTTATCTGCTCACCACTTCGCTTAAAAAGACAGGTATCAACAAAAAGGTCGTTATCCTCGTAGCTACCTCGGGCGATACAGGTAAGGCTGCCCTTGAGGGCTTTGCAGACGTTGAGGGAACTTCGATCATGGTATTCTATCCCCAGGACGGCGTTTCCGCAATGCAGAAGCGTCAGATGGCTACTCAGGAAGGAAAAAATGTTACCGTATGCGCTATGAATGGTAATTTTGACGACTGCCAGAACGGCGTTAAGGCTGTATTTACAAACGAGGAGATCAAGCAGAAGCTTTCCGACGGCGGAATGATGTTCTCTTCTGCAAACTCCATCAACTGGGGCAGACTTGCTCCTCAGATCATCTACTATATTTCCACCTATGCAGAGCTTGTCAAGGACGGCGAGATCAATGCGGGAGACAAGATAAATGTCGTTGTTCCCACAGGAAATTTCGGCAATATCCTTGCCGCATACTATGCAAAGAATATGGGTATGCCCGTAAATAAGCTCATCTGCGCTTCCAATGCAAATAATGTGCTTACAGATTTCATAAATACGGGAATCTATGACAGAAACAGAAAATTCATCACCACCGTTTCTCCCTCCATGGATATTCTCATTTCCTCAAATCTTGAGAGACTTCTCTACATCATGTGCGGCGAGAATGACACTCAGATCAGGGAATGGTTCGGCAAGCTGGCAAGCGAGGGCAGATATGAGGTAACAGATGATGTTAAAGCAAAGCTGAAGGCTGATTTTGCCGCAGGCTGCTGCGACGATGTTCAGACAAAGGCATGCATTAAGGAAATATACGATAAATATTCCTACACTCTCGATACTCACACTGCTGTTGCGGTAAAGGTTTACGAGGATTATAAAAAGGCAACGGGGGACAAGACAAAGACCGTTATTGCATCTACCGCAAGCCCTTACAAGTTCAGCACTGCCGTTCTTGAGGCAATCGAGGGTACAGCAGGGGATATGGATGAATTTGACAAGGTGGAGAAGCTCCATCAGGTTTCGGGCTACGATGTTCCCAAGTCTCTTGCCGAGCTTAAGGATAAGGATATCCGCTTTACAGGCGTTATCGGCAGAGATGAAATGAAGGATTTTGTTCTTAAATCCCTTTCTCTGTAATAGATATAAAGAGTCCATGGTATTGGCGGCAGCTGTGCTTGACCGTTGCGGAAAGGAAATAAAATGTCGCTGTTTGTAATTGGAGACCTTCATCTGTCCTTAGCGGTGAATAAGCCTATGGATATTTTCGGCGGCTGGGACAATTACATATCACGGATAAAGGAAAACTGGACGAGAGAGGTTTCCGAGGATGATACTGTGGTCATTCCCGGAGACATCTCATGGGCAATGTCCCTTTCTCAGGCAGAGCCGGATTTC
>JAGBFZ010000446.1 GCA_018110855.1 Oscillospiraceae bacterium | reverse complement strand
CCGACTTGGAGAGCTGCTTTCACGGGTCCGCGCGGTCCTCAGAAGAATGTCCAAAAAGGATATAGATACCGACGAGGTGCAGGGACTTACTCTTGCGGAGCTGCGGCTAATGAATACTCTCAAAGCAAACAGCGGCATAACGCTTACAAGAATGCAGCTGCTTGACAAGCTGTGGGACGGCAAGGGTGAATTTGTTGATGACAATACTCTTTCCGTGCATATAAGCAGGCTGAGGGAAAAAATCGGCAGCGAGCATATCATTACCGTCAGGGGAGTGGGATATAAATGGCAGGAATAAAAAATGCCCGACTGCTTATTATTATGATAATTTTCGGAATGATCTTTTCGGCAGCTGCGGGAGCATATATCGGTGCATCGACAGCGGAAAGCTGTGCAGACAGATTTGCAAATGAGCTGTGCGGAAGATTCGGAGCAATACTTGCCTGCACGGAGGAAAATCAGCATGAAAAGCTTTCTATGGCATACACGGGAGAATATTCGGAAGAGGACATTCAAAGAGCTGAGGCTGCTCTTGAAAAATACGGCTACGGCAGAAATATGTCACATTCATTATTTTCGGGGTACAATGATGATATAAAAAGAACTGCACTTCTGATGATGATAACAGCCCTTTCATCGGGAATGATAATTCTTGTGCTATGTGGGCTGTTGTTTTCGTCATATGCAAAAAAGCTGAGAGAAATATCCGACAATTCCGAAAAGATAACCTTCGGCAGAAAATATTCCGAGGACGGGACGCTGAGCGGTGCGCTCAGAAGGTGCAGCAGTGCATTTGCAAGGATATCCGAGCATACTTTGTTTCTTGAAAATAAGCTTTCAAGGCAGAATGAGTATATCCACAGACTAATTTCGGATATATCCCATCAGATGAAAACGCCCGTTGCGGCACTGAGGATAAACACGGAAATAATGCTTTCGGGTGATGATATGCCCCGAAGCACTGCAATGGATTTTCTGAGCCGTGATCTTTCGGAGCTTGACCGTCTGGAATGGCTGATAGCAGGCTTGCTGAAATCCGCACGGCTTGATTCGGGTGAGACCGAATTTGATATGGAGCTTGCGGGGCTTAGAGAAATGTCCGAGAATGCGGTTTCAATGTTCGGTGAGCAGATCGAAAAAAAGGGGATATGCGTAATAAACACCATTCCCGAGGATATTATTATTGAAATGGACAGAAAATGGCTTACCGAAGCGGTGGGCAATCTTATAAAAAATTCCGTTGAGCATACCCCGTCGGGCGGGTGCATTGAGCTTTCGGGTGAGGAAACTCCTCTTACGGCAGTGATGAGCGTCAAGGACAACGGCTGCGGTATATCTCCCGAAATAATGCCGAAAATTTTTGACAGGTTTTTCTCGGCAGGAAAAAAGGACAGCGCATCAAACAGTGTTGGCATTGGACTTGCCATTACCAAAAGCATAATCGAAAGGCATAACGGAAATATCCGTGTATCCTCGGACGGCAGCGGAACGGTATTTACGATCACTTTTTTAAAGGGGACATTATAGAATTTTTGGTCACAATATTATTGCTTGCAAAGTTTATTTCGGTGTAGAATAATTAGTTTCAATATGCTTTCGTTATCCGATCAAGTTTTCTTTCCGGGAAAAGGTCACTTCGCAGATATATTGACGCAAATATGCCGAGAAGCATTCCCCATGCTGCATATGAGTAAACACCGATAGATATAAACGGAGCAGACGAATATGAGGCATAGAACATATTGATGCCCATATTTGATGCAATATAACACACAGCCTGAATAGTAAAAACAAATATTACAGATGATGCGAGAAGCTGTCCGAAGCTGCTGTGTACCCTATGGGAGAATAATTTAAGCAGGAACGGAAACATCAGCATAATTATTCCAAGCACAACACCCGACAATATGCCGTAATACTTTATCACACCCAGTAACAACATTGAATCATCAATAAACCAGCCGTCTTCAATAGTGGTGCCATTATCCATGAGGAAATCCCATATGAAGCTGAGCTTAGCAATAGCATTTCCGTGATTTTTCAAGCTCCTTATGCTTTCGTATGCGGCTGAACTCAGAATAAGCAAAGCTGCCGGGATGCTGACGATCAGATATCCAAGCCTTTTACTTATACTGAACCAACCCTTTTTCAAAGCAAACATTATAATAATCCACGCATTAAGTGTGTTTATATATAACACCGCAAAGTTATGGGTAAAGCAGCACAGAATGAGAGCGGGAACAGTCAGAACTGCACAGCATATTAAAAATCCGACCATGGCTTTTCCTCGCATACGATACACAAAACCGCACATGAACGGCACAAGCATAATACACCCATAGAAACCAATCAATGCGTAATTCAGCCTACCAAGATAGAAAAAATCAGTTCTGCCGTTTGAATATGCTATGTAGTCAAGTCGCAGTATTATCAGCATTACTGTAAAAAGAACAGCCACCAAGGGATATGCCTTTTTAGATAGTCTTGCAAATATCGTATAATCAATACAGCAGAATATCGTAAAGCATACGATGCCCGCAAAAACAGCAAGTATATCATGACTGCCAACACTAAGCAAAGGAAATTTTTCGGCAAGTAATACTCTTATAAGTATTCCGCATAACATAAGAGCGGCAGCGCATAAAACTGCAATAAATGGGAAATGAGGTCTGTGAGCACTGTCCAGCTTCAGACCGATATCAACAGCGTCACCCATTGTTTTTACAGCTTCTTCCTCGCATTGCTCATGGGGAAGACCTACAGCTTCAAATGCCTCCGCCTGATCATCAATATGTGCGGATAATTCAGCTCTGAGAATATCATGTGTTTTTTTACAGCGTACCTGTTCAAGAACATTGGCTATGAACTCATCCTTTTTCATGCCTTTACCCCCTTACCTATAACAAGATTTACCGCACCGCTGAATTTTTCCCATTCCTGCCGCCTTGAATCCAGAAAACCGATACCATCATTTGTGATAGCATAGTATTTTCTAACACGTCCATTTTCGGTGCTGACCTCTCTCGATGTGATATATCCTGCACTTTCCAATGAATGCAAAAGTGGATACAGCGTACCTGCTTTCAGATCGAAGGTATGATCTGAGCGTTTTTCCAATGTTTCGATCATTTCATATCCATACATTTCCTTTTCTTCAAGCAGACTTAATATAAGCATATCCGTTGAGCCTGCCATAAGTCCTTTATTGATTTTCATTAACATACCTCCATATATAGAATATCTATATATAATTATATGTAGATATTCTATATATGTCAATACCTTTATATGGATTTGTAGGAATAAACAAGAAAATTATGCTGAATGTGTTCATTTATACAAAACTATATATATCGATCTTTAGAGGAATGGATTTTTTTGCAAAACCCTCTTGACAAATCAGTCTACATATGCTAGACTATATGTGTAGTCTACAAACAATAAACCTAAGAAAGGAAATGATACTATGAATATAAATCTCGGTGAAATGGAAAGCAGGTTCGTTGACCTCATCAGAGAAAATGAAGGTATTCCCTCGGGCGAGCTTGTCAAGATTTGTGCAGAGGCATTTGAGTGGAAAAAATCCACCACCTACACCATGCTCCGCCGCCTGTGTGACAAGGGTATCTGCGAAAACAAGGACGGTCACGTTTCAACCGTTATTTCTAAAGAAGAAATTGCCGCCATTAAGACGGACAAGCTTCTTGAAGAGGATTTCGGCGGCTCTCTCCCATGTTTTCTTGCAGCCTTTGCAGACAGAAAAAAGCTTTCCGAAAGGGAGATCGACGAAATTCAGCAGATGATAGACCGTTTCAGAAAGGAGTAAACTATGACGGACATTTTTATAAAGATAGTGGAAATGAGCATGACCGCTTCTATTGTCATAGGCGTTGTCATGGTTATGCGGCTTTTTCTCCGCAAGGCTCCAAAGGTGTTTTCCTATGTGCTGTGGGCGGCAGCGTTGTTCAGACTGCTTTGTCCCATAAGCTTTCAGATACCCTCCGCACCTATCCCCAGCGTTGAGATACCATACAGTACAGATGTCAATGACAGAAATGCAGACGGACTTTTTATCACAAATAATGATGTTGAAATTGCCCCTGCTCCCGAATATGCCGAACCGCAAAGGTCAGTGTCCCCACAGGTCACAACTGTTTCCGAGCCTGTTTCGGAAACCCCTGTGAAAAGGGAGATAAACTATATCGCAATCGCTTCATACATATGGGCGTTTGCCGTAATTATTATGGCATTTCGTGGAATTATTTCATGGGCAAGGCTTTCACATTCTCTCAGGTCTGCACAGAAAATGGGTGGAAATGTGTATGTATCTCCTGCAATCTCAGACCCCTTTATCATGGGAATTATCCGCCCGAGGATATATCTTCCCACAGGACTTAGCTGCACCGAAAGCGACCTTATTATCAGGCACGAAAAGGCTCATATGCACAGGGGAGATCATATTGCAAAGCTTGTGATGTACGGGGCTTTGTGCGTGCATTGCTTCAATCCTCTTGTGTGGCTGATGTTCAGACTTTTTGAGCGTGACATGGAAATGTCCTGCGATGAAAAGGTGACAGCTGATATGACAAAGGAGCAGAAGGCGGATTATTCTCAGACCCTTCTGAAAATATCCGCAAAGCCTACTGCGGCATTTACTGCCTGCTTCGGTGAGAATGGCACAAAGCAGAGGATCAAGAATGTGCTTAACTTTAAAAAGCCTGCGGTGTGGGTGATTATTGTGCTGGCTGTGACGGCTGTATTTGTATCGGTTTTCTTATGTGCTAACAAAGAAAAAAGTGATGATACAGTCACTATCCCGGATGTATATATGATGGATTATCGTGAAGCGACCGAACTACTTAACAATGCAGGACTTCACACAGCAGTTGTATTCAGTTTCAGTGAGGAGAATGAAAATACTGTAATAGAGACTATTCCCGAAAGGGGGGAGAAGGCAGAGAAAGATTCAACAGTCATTGTATATGTAAGTGAGATACCCGAAGCCGAAAAAAACATAATGCAAGATTATTTGGTAAACAGTGATTCAGATATTTTACAAGATGATAAAAATACGTGGACAGAGCAGGATATTATTGATATGTTTAACCGTATGGAGAATTCGGATAAGCTGAAATATATCGACTGCGTTCTTATCCCCGACAGTGACTATGAGCCCATAGGAGCAGTTCTTTTTGAGGCTGTCACTGAGGGAAGATTGAAAATTGCATTTTTTTATGAGGACGGTTCTGCACAGCAATGTTTTTATGTCTTTCACGCAAAATCGGCTGATGACCCCGAGCTTACATATCATGGAAAGGGAACAGTGTCATTTAAGCTGGAAACGGAAGAGAATACGATCGAAACCTGTACCCTCACAATCAGTGCTGACGGGAGAAGCGTGGAATTTATTGGAACAGCCGAAGGTAATGAAGCTCTTGAACCTGTCACAGTCCCCGATGTT
>JAGBFZ010000445.1 GCA_018110855.1 Oscillospiraceae bacterium | reverse complement strand
TTTTCCGTGCAGCCCTGTCGCCTATGGTAAGTATAGCGGCGGTGTAGAGAAAGCAGATGCCCTCTGCGACAATATCGCTGTCCGAGGAAACGGAGGTGAAGAAATCCTTGAAAATGTAAAAGGCAAACAGCGGCAGAATGGAAACTATTATCATGAGTATCATTCGCCTGTTGCCTGCGCCTGTTTTAAAGGAGAATTTCCCTGTGAAAATATCCTTGAGCATTGCAAGGGCTTCAAGGATAAGCGCCCATATTTTCTGCCTGAATGCGATAAATACGGCGATAAGAGTGCCGATGTGAAGAGCGATGGAGGTGAAAATTGCTTCGTCTCCCGTCACGCCCGTAAAATGCTGAAAGACCGAAAGGTGTCCCGAGCTTGATACGGGCAGAAACTCCGTTGCTCCCTGAATTATTCCCTGAATGACCGCCTCGAGGATCGTCATTATGTAAGTCTCCCTTCAAAAATTTATGAGATATTTATGTATATTTATGATATGTTTACTTATTATTGGTTTTTATATGGTATAATAAAATTATGAGCAGCAGCCTGCATATCCCCGCTTATGAAAGGGAGATATGCGGCTTGTAAAAATCATTTCTCATCATCGGGATATCGGGGCTTTCCCGTTTCGATAAGCTCGTAAAGAGCTTCGATGGCGTCCGATAGACTGCCAAGCCTGTCGATAAGCCCTTCTTTGACAGCCGTTTCGCCGTCTATCACCGTGCCCATGTCAAGGACAAGCTCTCCCGTATTCATCATCAGCTCGGAAAATCTCTCGGGGGAAATTCTGCTGTTTCGGCAGACAAAATCCGTTATCCGCTTCTGCATGGCTTCAAAATAGGTGAGTGTCTGAGGGACCCCCAGCACAAGCCCGTTCATTCTTACGGGGTGGATGGTCATTGTGGCGCTTGGAACGATAAACGACAGCTTTGCGGACACCGCCAGCGGAACGCCGATGGAATGTCCGCCCCCAAGAACCACCGAAACGGTGGGAGTTTTCATTCCCGAAATAAGCTCGGCTATGGCAAGCCCTGCTTCCACGTCTCCGCCTACGGTATTGAGGATTATGAGCAGACCTTCGATGGAGCGGTCCTGCTCAATTGCCACAAGGGCGGGCATGATATGCTCATATTTGGTGGTTTTGGTTCCCGAGGGAGCGGCATAATGCCCCTCTATCTGTCCGATAACGGTGAGACAGTGGATAAGATGCTTGGAATTTTCCGAGACCGACTGCCCTGTCCGCTCGATAAGCTCTGCTTTGTCGATAAGCTCCGAAGAGGGGGAATCCTCCGTCTGCTCACCTGACTGTTCATTTCTGAAATTTTTCTCCGTCACCGATATTACCTCCTGCATTTCATAATATACCTATTATGTCTTTTTAATGCAGGATTATTCTGTTCAGAGCATATACTTAAATTATACATCACATTTCGTACAATGTCAATCGCTTTTTGCAGGATTGCAAGTTTTAGACTGCAAAAAATTGCATTTTTGGGGGTGTTTTTCCGAAAAATGACGGAGACTGCTTTTTTTTGCCGATATATCCCGTCTTGGATCGCTTTTTCACGAAGTTCACAGGCAGGTGTAAAAATTTCGCAAATCTGATTTGGTCGAATCGAAAAATTTGATGTCAGAGAGTGTGAAAAAACATTAAATTATCCGTAATTAAAAGATTTCTAAGGGAAATGTTCTACCCTAAAATACCGCAAAACCTATTGCAAACTTTAAAAAAAAGTGATAATATTATGTCAACGGGTCAAATCCCAAAGAAAAAAACAGTAAAAAAGAAATCGGAAAGGAAGACTGGCAATGAATGAAAAAATTAAGGTGATAATTGGTGATGAAAGCAAGGAGTTCGGCTGTATGCTTGCAAATTCTTTGAGAGGAAGAGGCTTTTTTGCGGTGACAAGAGACAGCGACGGACTTATGCTTCTTGAGGCTATCCGCAGCGAGGAGCCTGATGTAGTCATCGTTGACAGCATTATTCCCGGAATTGACGCTGCTGAGCTTATCAAGCGCTGCGACAGCTTTGTACATAAGCCCTTTTTCATCGTTACCTCGGCTTACAGGAATCTGTTTGCGGAGCGGCAGATAATGTCCATGGAGAATGCTTATTTCATGCTCAAGCCCTTTGACTGCGATATGCTTGTGAACGTTATCCGCAGTGCCGCCGAGATGGAGCTGCCCCCCGACGACCCAAGGCTCAAGGAAGATATGAAGATGGTGGTTACGGAGATAATCCATCAGATAGGCATTCCCGCTCACATCAAGGGCTATCATTATCTGAGAGAGGCTATTCTTTTAAGCCTTGAGGACGAGGAAATGCTTGAGAGCGTTACAAAGCTCCTTTATCCCACTGTGGCAAAGCGATTCAACACCACCGCTTCGAGGGTGGAGAGGGCTATCCGCCATGCTATTGAAACTGCGTGGGACAGGGGCGATCTTGACACAATTCAGAATCTTTTCGGCTATACTGTGAGCGTGGGCAAGGGCAAGCCTACAAACAGCGAGTTTATTGCTCTTATCACCGACAATCTCAGGCTCAAGTACAAGAAGAATGAGAAGGCGCAGATCGCGGTGAAGTGAAGCTTATAACAAATCGGCGGCTATGAATTTTTCCATAGCCGCTGTTTTTTATATATGTGATATTATTTCCACCAGCTCCGACAGCCGTTTTCGCTCCTCTTTATAATCTTTTATTTTAGCCAAATGTGCCCGCACGTTTTTGTCAAAATTCAGCTGACAGCTGTAGAAATCTGTAAAAAACAGTAGTATAATAAAACAAAACAAAATTACATATTGGAGGTAATACAATGAAAGACTTTTTGAGAACAATTTTTTTTAACAAAAACGGCAAACCTGCGTGGCTTTCAATTATTGGGTGTATATTGTTTGCGCTTATGTTAATAGGTAAATTTATTACATAATGATTTCCATTTTTAGGGGGTAAATTCAATGATAATTGTAATTATAATCGTAGCTGTTATTTTAAACGTATTATATCATAAAATATTTGATGTCGTATATTTCTCATTTGCCGGATTGGTTAAAGAGTGGACTGTTTGCATTTGTCTTTCAGCACTGATCTGCAGTATATTTTTTGGATAATGTTGCTAAATCAACAAATCGCCGCCGCACCCAATCGGGTACGGCGGCGAAATTATTATGAGCAGAAATTAAACTCAAGCCTTGCCAACGGAACCGAAGGTTGTGATCTTCTCGGTAACCTTTGCCTTGATAGCCTCGAAGCCGGGGTTAAGAAGCTTTCTGGGGTCGAAGCCCTTGCCCTGAAGGTCCTTGCCCTCTTCGATGTACTTTCTTGTAGCTTCCTGGAATACCAGCTGGCACTCGGTGTTTACGTTGATCTTTGCAACGCCGAGAGAGATTGCCTTCTGGATCATCTCGTCGGGGATGCCTGTACCGCCGTGGAGAACGAGGGGCATATCGCCTGTCTTTGCCTTGATGGACTCGAGAACGTCAAAGCGGAGACCGGGCCAGTTTGCGGGATACTTGCCGTGAATGTTTCCGATACCTGCTGCGAGCATTGTAACGCCCAGATCTGCAACAGCCTTGCACTCGTCAGGATCAGCGCACTCGCCGAGACCTACAACGCCGTCCTCTTCGCCGCCTATGGAGCCAACCTCAGCCTCGAGGGAAAGTCCGAGAACGTCACAGGTGTTTACAAGAGCGGTAGTCTTAGCGATGTTTTCAGCGATGGGGTAGTGGGAACCATCGAACATGATGGAAGAAAAGCCTGCGTTGATGCAAGCCTTTGCGCCCTCGAAGGAGCCGTGGTCAAGGTGGAGAGCAACGGGAACAGTGATGTCCAGGCTGTCCATCATAGCACTTACCATTGCAGAAACGGTCTTGAAGCCGCACATATACTTGCCTGCACCTTCGGAAACACCGAGGATAACGGGAGCCTTAAGCTCCTGAACGGTCTGAAGAACAGCTTTTGTCCATTCAAGGTTGTTGATGTTGATCTGAGCAACTGCATATTTGCCGTCACGTGCCTTGTTAAGCATATCCTTTGCGGAAACTAATCTTGACATTTGTATAAACCTCCATACAGTGTACATAATTGCACACTTTTAATTTTATATTTCTATTATACTCCATTCTTTTATTTTTTGCAATAGCTTACAAGGAAAATTTACACTATTTCCGTTAATTTATTTTCGGGGCATGGAAAAAGGCTGCGGGAAACGGAATAACCATTTTGTAATGTGCTCAAACTCAAACATAGATTGCTTTGTCAAAAACGTTCCACCGGAACGTTTTTGAGGGGAAAATAATTGGGATTTGTTAAAAAGGGGCGCGGTCTGTGAAGTGTGCTTCACAATTTGCGTTCCCCTCAGAAATGCTGTCGCATTTCCTCACCCCTGCTCCGTTTTTTTGTATTAAGGAGATTTCGCCCTCTGCGGAG
>JAGBFZ010000444.1 GCA_018110855.1 Oscillospiraceae bacterium | reverse complement strand
CCTGCCCTCTGTGCTGGAGGGCATAGAGACCCATATATGTCTGCATTGCGACGTTTTTATCGTCGGGACTGTATATTCCGAATACTCCGCATTCTTCGTGGATACCGTTAAACAAATCTGATCAACCCTTTCCGTTCCAGCAATAGCTGCACAGCTTGTCGGCAGGCAGCCCCACTGCACGGACGGTTCCTTCCAGAGACTGAAATTCAAGTGATGTGAGCTTCAGTCTGCGGCAGATCTCGGCTCTGAGCTTTTTGCCCCGCTCCGTTGAGCTATCGCTGTACTCCTCGATATATTTGACGCCCTCGGCGCCCTCAAGCTCGTCGATTATTTTGCGTGCAATTAGGTCAAGCTCTGATGTACTTCTTGAGAAGTTAAGATACTTGCAGCCGTACATGATGGGGGGACAGGCAGATCTCATATGGACCTCCTTGGCACCATTGGCATAAAGAAATTCAACGGTCTCTCTCATCTGTGTACCGCGTACAATACTGTCGTCAACAAAGAGCAGCTTTTTGCCTTCTATAAGCTCGTGAACGGGGATCAGCTTCATTTTTGCTACCTGATTTCTGATCGCCTGATTCTGAGGCATAAAGCTTCTCGGCCATGTGGGTGTATATTTGATAAAGGGTCTTGCAAAGGGGATTCCGCTTCGGTTTGAATAGCCTATGGCATGGGGGATCCCCGAATCGGGAACGCCGCACACATAATCAACATCGGGCAGTGCGCCGTTCTTGATATCCGTTTCAGCCATTATCTCGCCGTTTCTGGTTCTCATGGTCTCAACGGTGACTCCCTCATATACGGAATTGGGATAGCCGTAATATGTCCAGAGGAAGGTGCATATCTTCATATCCGTATGACCTTCTGCAAGGACTTCGCAGCCGTCGGCAGTGATCTTCACGATCTCTCCGGGGAGAAGCTCACGATAGGTCTCATAGCCTAACTTCTGGAATGCAAAGGACTCGAAGGAGCAGCACCAGCCGTCCTCACGCTTTCCGAGGATTATGGGAAGTCTGCCGCTTTTGTCTCTTGCGGCGATTATGCCGTCCTCGGTGAGGATAAGGAGCGAAACGGTTCCGTCGATCTTTTCCTGCATATATCTGATACCGTCGGCAAAGTTATCCTTCTGTGCGATAAGTGAGCCGATTATGGAGCTGGAATTTACCTTTCCGCTGCTCATTGCCTCAAGGCTTGCGGAGCAGTCGCTGAGTATCTCATTTCTGAGCTCCTCGGCGTTATTGATTATTCCGATATTGCAGACTGCGTAAAAGCCCATTTTGGAACGCAGCAGGATAGGCTGTGGGTCGGTATCGCTTATGCAGCCGATACAGAGCTTGCCCTCCATTGTGGCAATATCGCCCTCGAATTTAGTTCTGAACGGAGAGTTTTCAATGCTGTGGATACTGCGCTGAAAGCCTCTCTCGGGGGAGAAGGCGGTCATTCCTCCGCGGCGGGTGCCGAGATGGGAATGATAGTCAACTCCGAAAAATACGTCATTTATGCAGTCATTCTTTGATGCTGCACCGAAAAAGCCGCCCATGGAATTACTCTCCGAAGATACGCTTCATCATTTCCTGATAAGCTTCCTCTACGCCGCCCATATCTCTGCGGAAACGGTCCTTATCAAGCTTTTCGTGAGTGGTGCTGTCCCAGAAACGGCAGGTGTCGGGAGAAATTTCGTCTGCAAGGAGGATCTGTCCGTGGAATCTGCCGAACTCGATCTTGAAGTCGATAAGATCGATGTTATGCTCCTTGAAGAATTTCAGCATAAATGCGTTTACTGCAAATGCGTACTTGGAAATGGTGTCGATCTCCTCCTGTGTGGCAAGACCGAGGCCAAGTGCATAGTAGCTGTTGATGAAGGGGTCGCCCAGATCGTCATTCTTGTAGGAAAATTCAAGTGTGGGCTGCTTTAAGGGAGTGCCCTCGGCAATGCCCAGCTTCTTGGAGAAGCTTCCTGCGGCAACGTTTCTTACAATTACCTCAAGGGGAACGATCTCAACCTTCTTTACAACGGTCTCGCGGTCGTTTATCTCCTCAACGAGATGGGTGGGAATGCCCTCCTTCTCGAGCAGACCGAACATGTAGTTGGTCATCTTGTTGTTGATAACGCCCTTGCCCACGATGGTGCCCTTTTTCTCGCCGTTGAAGGCGGTGGCGTCGTCCTTATAGTCCACGATGACGACGTTGGGG
>JAGBFZ010000443.1 GCA_018110855.1 Oscillospiraceae bacterium | reverse complement strand
TATTGTCCGTTACCGCACATCAGACCGCTCCGTGGGGCGGAGAGATACGTCAGCTTACAGAGGATCTCCGCTCGCTTATCAACAGGAATTATTCCGTTGTTGTCCTTGCAGGCTCGGAAAAGACACTGCCTATCATTGCGGAAGATCTGCGGGAGGACGGTATTCCCTGCGATATTATGACCGAGGGCAGCGTTCTTACCAAGGGACGGGTGCTTTTAACCACAGGCTGCCTTTCCTCGGGCTATGATTATCCCGATATCAAGACCGCTCTTATCACTCAGGCAAGGGCAATGTCCTCCAAGCGCAAGCTTCGGAAGAAGAAAAAGGGCGAGGAGATAAAGTCCCTTGCGGACATTACTCCGGGTGATCTTGTAGTTCATGCTCTCCATGGCATAGGCAGATTTGAGGGTATACGAAAACTGGAGCTTGAGGGCATTACCAAGGATTATATCACCATAAAATACGCAGGTACGGACGTGCTTTACGTTCCCGTTACTCAGATGGATCTTATTTCCCGATATATCGGTCCTCGTGATGATTCGGGAGTTAAGCTCAACAAGCTCTCCTCAAACGAGTGGCAGAAGACCCGTTCAAGAGTCAAGAAAGCCGTCAAGGACATGGCAGATGAGCTTATTGCACTTTATGCAAAGCGGGCAAAGACGCCGGGCTATGCATTTTCCGAGGACAATGACTGGCAGCAGGATTTCGAGGCTCGCTTCGATTACACCGAGACGGACGATCAGCTCCGCTGCATTGAGGAAATAAAGCAGGATATGATGAAGCCCGTTCCTATGGACAGGCTTCTCTGCGGAGATGTGGGCTTCGGAAAGACCGAGGTGGCATTCCGTGCGGCATTCAAATGTATGCTTGACGGCAAGCAGTGCGCAATACTTGTTCCCACAACGGTGCTTGCATGGCAGCATTTTCAGAGCGCTGTAAAGCGTTTTGAGCATTTCCCCTTCAAGATAGAGCTTTTATCCCGATTCCGCTCCAAAAAGCAGCAGGACGAGATACTCAGGCAGCTTAAAGCAGGCACTGTGGATATGGTGATCGGCACTCACAGGATAGTTCAGAAGGACGTTCAGTTCAAGGACTTAGGGCTTGCCATTATAGACGAGGAGCAGCGGTTCGGTGTGGCTCACAAGGAGCGCTTCAAGGAAGCCTTTACGGGAGTGGACGTTCTCATGCTGTCCGCAACGCCAATCCCCAGAACTCTTAATATGGCAATGAGCGGCATAAGGGACATGAGCGTTATCGAGGAGCCGCCTGTGGACAGGTATCCTGTTCAGACCTATGTTATCGAGCATAACATGGGCGTTATAGTTCAGGCGATAACAAAGGAGCTTCGCAGGGGAGGTCAGGTCTACTATATCCACAATCGTGTGGAGACTATCGAGGGCGTTGCCGCAAAGCTAAGTGAGCTTATCCCCGATGCGAGGATAGCCGTTGCCCACGGTCAGCTTACCGAGGAGCGGCTTTCGGACATCTGGACGGAGCTTGTGGAGCATGAGATAGATATCCTTGTCTGCACGACCATCATCGAAACGGGCGTTGATGTGCCCAATGTAAATACGCTTATTATCGAGGACGCCGATCATCTTGGACTTTCCCAGCTCTATCAGCTGAGAGGACGTGTTGGCCGCTCCAACCGCCGTGCCTTTGCATATTTCACCTTCAGACGGGGCAAGGTGCTTACCGAGGTGGCTGCAAAAAGGCTTGACGCTATCAGAGAATTTACTCAGTTCGGCAGCGGCTTCAGAGTGGCAATGCGTGACCTTGAGATAAGGGGCGCAGGCTCTATTTTAGGCGGCAGGCAGCATGGTCATATGGAGGCTGTGGGATATGATATGTATCTGAGGCTTATGAATGAAGCAATAGCCGAAGAGACGGGTCAGCCCGTTCCCCCCGCACCCGAGGAATGTCTCATCGACCTGCAGATAGAGGCGCATATTCCCGATGATTACATCGAGAGCCTTGCAGGCAGGCTTGACGCATACCGCAAGATCGCCGCTGTTTCCACCCGAGAGGAAAGCCTTGATCTTCTCGATGAATTTATCGATCGCTACGGCGATCCTCCGAGTGCCATTCAGGGGCTTATCACCGTTGCTCTTACCCGAAATATGGCAGGAAGAGCGGGTATTAAGGAGATCACCCAGCGCAAGGACGTGCTGATGATATATGTGAAGTCCGCCACCATGGAGCAGGTGCAGGCGCTTGTGGCGGAGTTCAAGGGCAGGGTGTCCGTAAACGGGTCAACGGAAAAGCCGTACATTGCTGTAAAGCTTGCGCCTAAGGATAAGCCTGTGGAGGTCATGCAGAAGGCTGTTGAGATTATGGCAGACAAGGCTTAATGCTGTTGACTTCTGCACCAAATTTGTATATATTTGCGGAGATGACAGGCTATTTCAATGTTTTTTTTGGCATATTGTACAATTAAAATGGGGCTTTTTTGAATTGATGGCAAATAGTTTTAATAATTCAAACAAATAGTTCATATTGTAATATTGACAAAAGAACTATAAATATTATATAATTAAACTATTAAGTTATGCAATTTTTATACTATCTGATGATTTATCATTATAACATCTGCGACATGATTTTGATCAATTTTTTGGGGAAACGGGGTGAACGCTCATGCGAAAAGGTACGGAACAGAGCCTGATAGAAAAAATTATTTTTATTGCGGCATATATTCTTGCTGATGTTGTTGCTGTTTGCCTTGTCAGCTCGATAGTCAAGAGCGACCCTTTAAGCACAAGGACCGCTATCGCTGCGGTGGCGTGCGTTCTCGGCACATCATTGTTTGTGGGAGCTGTCGCACTTCTTCATAACGCCAGAACTATGAAATTCAAGGAGCTGAAAAATGCCGAAAAGGTAATGCAGCAGCTCAATTCCATGGTGGTGCTGTGGGATACGTCCTTCGGCTATATCCGCGCAAATGACGCATTTATAAGAACTACGGGCTACACCGAGGATGAGCTTTACGATCCCGAGATACTTAAAAGGGTGCTGCCCTCCGACGCATTTTCGGAAAATCTTCAAAGCATAATAAACAGCAGAGACGAGGAATTTTTTATTCAGACAAAGACCAATTCATCGGTATGCACCGTATGGAATACCTCTGTTGTTACTACCATTTCCAACAGGATCGATAACATCACCGTTATGATGTCCATAGGTCCCAATCTTACCGAAGCCAACAAGATGAAGCAGGAGGTCATTGCTGCTTCCAAAAAGCTTCAGGAATCCGAAAAAAGATATGCTCTTTCTATGGATCTTTCCGAGATAGGTCTGCTTCTGAAGGAAAAGGGCAGCAGCCGTCTTTATGCTTCGGAGCAGCTCTGCGAGATGCTGGGTATCTCATCTTCCTCTGGTTATGTGGAGAGCGAGACTATCAGAGAGACTTTCCACCCCAAGGACAGGATCATTTTCGACACCTTCGCTTCGGGCATGAAAAATGCCTCGGAGGGGCTTGACCATAACGAGATACATTCTGTTGATTTCCGTGCAAGGGCTGCCGACGGGGATTACCATTGGTTCAATTTCCGCTATCAGTCTCCCAAATCGGGCGATCTGGACGTGGGCGGAGCTATCATGGACATCACCAATGACAAGGAAAAGGATCTCGTTATCGAGCGCATGGCTTACATTGACGAGGTCACTCAGCTTTACAACAGAAACAAGTTCATGATGATGGGAAATGAGATACTTGAATGTACAAGGGTAGACAAGAACGTGAATTACTGGGTGATCGTTCTTGATATCGACAGCTTCCATATCATCAACGATACCTGCGGATATACCAACGGAAATCACCTTCTCAAAGAAATTGCCGCCGTGATGCTGTCGAACCTTACCGAAGGCGGCTTTACTGCAAGAATAGGCGGAGATAATTTTGCTATGCTTATCAAGGCTACCGATGACGAGGAGCTGCCTATCCGCCTTATAAAGCATATCCAGATCGACATGGCAAACATCAACGGCATGGGTCTTGAGGCTCAGAACATTACCTGCTCCGCAGGCTACTGCCTTATGTCCGACGGCGGTCTGGGCGATTTCTCCCAGGTCCTCGACCGTGCGGAATTTGCTCTCAGCCTTTCTGACGGCACAAGAAGCTCCATTCTCCGCTTCGATAATCACGCTCACGATGCTATCATTGCAGGCAATGCCATTGAAAAGGAGCTTGGCAAGGCTATCGAAAACAACGAGCTTGTGCTTTATTATCAGCCGAAGATCAATCTGGTGGACGGCTCCGTTATGGGTATGGAGGCTCTTATCCGCTGGATAAAGCCTGACGGCACTGTTGTTCCGCCCAGCGATTTTATTCCTGTGGCGGAAAGATCCATGCTCATTACTCAGATAAGCCACTTCGTCCTTTTCGAGGCGTGCAGGCAGAACAAGAGATGGCAGGATATGGGGCTTGCTCCCGTAACCGTTTCCATCAATCTTTCCGCTATCGACTTCTATCAGACCAACGTTACCGATACTATTCTTTCCGCTCTCAGGGAATCGGGTCTTGAGCCTCAGTATCTTGATGTGGAGCTTACGGAGAGCCTTGCCCTCAAGGATATCGACCATGCGGTAATGCAGATGCAGGAGATCAAGGATCTTGGCGTCAAGCTCTCCATGGACGATTTCGGTACGGGATATTCCTCCCTCAGCTATATCCAGATGCTGCCAATTACCCTTTTAAAGCTCGACCGCTCCTTTATCATGTATCTTGAGGAGGACGAGATATCCCGGGAGATAGTTTCTGCGGTTATTAGAATAGCTAAATCCAAAAAGATAGAGACAATTGCAGAGGGTATCGAAACTGTGGGACAGGGAGAGATACTCAAGAAATCGGGCTGCGATTATGCTCAGGGCTATTTCTTCGGCAAGCCCATGCCTGCTGAAAGATTTGAGGAATTTCTCCGTTCGAGACAGGCAAGGACTGTCAAGGTATAAATTCTTCCGAAATATTGTTCGGGAAAGGATGATAAAAAATGGCTAAGAAAAGAATCGGTATCCTTACAAGCGGCGGCGACTGCCCCGGTCTTAATGCGACCATCAGAGGCATTGCAAAGGCGTGCTATGAAAAAATGGGAGCTGACAATGTTCAGATAGTTGGTATCCAGAACGGCTATTACGGACTTATCAACAACATCGCCCGTGAAATGGAGCCATCGGAATTTTCGGGTATCCTTACTCAGGGCGGCACCATTCTGGGAACAAAGCGTCAGCCCTTCAAGATGATATCCAACATCGGCGAGGACAATATCGACAAGGTAAAGCTGATGAAGGAAACCTACAAGAAGCAGAAGCTGGACTGCCTGCTCACATTGGGCGGAAACGGCACTCACAAGACCGCAAATCTTCTCAGCGAGGAGGGTCTGAACGTTATCGGACTTCCCAAGACCATTGACAATGATATTTTCGGTACGGATGTTACTTTCGGTTTCCACACCGCTGTGGACATCGGTACTGACGTTATTGACAGGCTTCACACCACAGCCGCTTCTCACAGCCGTATCCTTATGGTTGAGATAATGGGCAACAAGGCTGGCTGGCTCACCCTTTATTCGGGCGTTGCAGGCGGTGCGGACGCTATTATTATCCCTGAGATACCCTATGATATTGACAAGATCTGTCAGGCAATGCAGAAGCGTGCGGACAACGGTCACAGGTTCTCCATTGTTGCTGTTGCAGAGGGTGCATACAGCAAGGAAGAGGCTAAGCTCAAGAAAAAGGAGCGTGCAAAGGCTCGTCTTGAGGCAGGCATCACCACCGCCACAAGCACAATTGCCTCTCAGATACAGAAGGCTACGGGCATTGAGACAAGAGTGTGCGTTCCCGGTCATATGCTCCGAGGCGGCAGCCCCTCCGCTTATGACAGAATTCTTGCCACAAGATTCGGCGTAAGAGCTGCTCAGCTCATTGACGCAGGCAAATACGGCGTTTCCGTTGCCATGATAAATGCCAAGATCGGCGAGAATCCTCTGAGCGAGGTTGCGGGAAAGACAAAGTTTGTTGATCCCGAGGGCAATTATGTTACCACCGCAAAGGATCTTGGCATTTCCTTCGGAGACTGATTTTCTGAATATAAATCATAAAGCCGCTTCTTAGGTTGTCTCAGAAGCGGCTTTCAGTCTGTCAAAAAAGAATGACAACCTGATACTAATAACCAATTAACCTATGGACAAAATACGGCGGCTATAATACGCCCACTCTGCGTCAAACTCCCTTGCCGGGCGACAGCCCGCCTGCGGTCGT
>JAGBFZ010000442.1 GCA_018110855.1 Oscillospiraceae bacterium | reverse complement strand
CTTGTCCTTGTTTTTGTGCTGACTGCGCTCGTCCTGACATTCCACCACAAGGCCTGTGGGAATATGGGTAAGTCTTACTGCAGATTCGGTCTTGTTGATATGCTGACCGCCTGCGCCCGATGCTCTGAACACGTCCGTCTTTATATCCGCAGGATTTATTTCAAGCTCCACCTCGTCCGCTTCGGGAAGGACAGCAACAGTAACGGTTGAGGTGTGTATCCGTCCCTGAGACTCTGTCTCGGGAACTCTCTGAACACGGTGAACGCCGCTTTCATACTTAAGCCTTGAATATGCACCCTCACCCTCAATGCTGAAGGATATTTCCTTATATCCACCCAGCTCGGTGGGATTTGCGTTTAAAATATCTATCTTCCATCTCCGAGCCTCGCCATACATGGAATACATTCTGAAAAGGGAATTTGCAAAAAGAGAAGCCTCGTCTCCCCCTGCGCCCCCTCGAATTTCTATGATAACATTCTTGTCATCGTTGGGGTCCTTGGGGATAAGCAGGATTTTAAGCTCCTCGGAGGCAGACGCAATACGTTCCTCTGCATCCTCAAGCTCCGCTCTTGCAAGCTCCTTCATTTCCCTGTCCGAGCCGCTTTCCTCAAGAAGCTCTTTTGCCTCCTCGCGGTTCTTTACGGCGGCGGTGTACTCACGGTATTTCTCCACAATGGGGGTAAGAGATTTATACTCCTTCATCAGCTTTGCATAAAGCTCATTGTCGCTTATCACCTCGGGACTGCTGAGCTTTTCGCTTATTTCTTCAAATCTGTCCTCGGTGGCTTTCAGTTTCTCAAACATCAGTCCGTCTCCTCGCTTCGGCTCACTGCCTTGATGCTTTTTTCTATCTTGCTTCTGGGAACCATAAATTCATGCCCGCAGCCTGCGCATCTGAGCTTGAAATCCATTCCCGACCGCAGGACGGTCATCTGCTTTGAGCCGCAGGGGTGATTTTTTTTCATTGTGAGAATGTCTCCGACACGGATATCCATAGGCTGCCTCCTTTATCCAAAAGCGCATTAGTATTTTTATTATACCACATTTCCCCTGCATTGTGCAACTTTTTTTCGTTTAATTTGCAAATAATGATTAAAAAACGGAATTGCAAATAAAAACACGCAGGATTTTTGGTTATTTTAACGATATTTCTCTGCTGCGATTATTCCGCAAAGCATGGGGCAAACTTATTATCGGAAAGATTTTTTGAAAGGATATTGATAAATTTATGAGAATTACTGCACAGTTTGACTCGGTGGACGACGCAGAATTTGCGGCGGCAGCGATAAAAAGTCTCGGCGAGGGAGTTTTCGATGTTTCCCTCACCGAGCACAGAAAAAAAGTCCACAGGGACGGTGATTTTGCTCCCATGGGCTTTTTCACCAATCTGAATACAGGCACCTTTCAGCCCCTGTCCCCGGGACTTACGGGCATTGTTTCCTCGGAAGCCTCCGGGGGCGAAAGCGTTTCGGCAGCGGTGGATATTATATGCCGCCCCTCGGAAGCAAGGCGGGTGGCTTCGGCAATAATGAATCGGGGCGGACATGATATCAAGGCAAGGTAAAAAAATCGGGAACTGCATTTTGCGGCAGTCCCCGATTTTTATTTAACCGTATTTTCAACAATAGAACAGAACCTCTCAGGCTTTTCCTTAACAGACCAATGCTTGCAGTTTTTCAGAATGTGAGCCGAAGCACCCGCTTTCTTTGCCGCCCGCAGAACATCTGATTTCGGCACGAGCGGATCCTTTTCGCCGCTTACGAATACAACAGGCATTTTAAGCCTTGTAAGCTCGTTTACATAATAGGGATATGCGCCCTTTTCGGTGCAGGAGCTTCGCTGATAATCCTGCATTGCTTTTCCTGCACCGTCTGAGCGGCAGGCTTCAAGTATTTCGTCAATGAGCACCTCGGTGATATTTTTTCTGTCCCCGATAAGCGCATATGACGCAAACCATTTTGCCATAAAACGGGAATCTGCTATCCATCGAAACTGTTTTAACGTAAGATCTGTCTTTTGAATGTACCAAACGGAAAATCTTCCAAAGGGAATCTTTTCGGAAATACCCCATGGGTCAACGGGAAACAGAGCCGTCACCCGCTCACCGTATTTCAGCGCAAAGCCAATAGCAACAGCGCCGCCCATGGAAAGCCCCGCAAGAGCGAATTTCTGAAGTCCCAAACTGTCCGCAAGCTCACGGACTGTTTCGATATGGATATCGTAAAAGCTTCCTCCGCACATATTATCGGGCTTGTCGCTTTTTCCGTAGCCAAGCTGGTCGAGTGCGTAAACGGTGAATTTATCCGAAAATTTTCCCATTACCTCACGCCAGGAAAGCATTGCGCTGTCACAGCCGCTGCCGTGAAGAAGAATTATCTTCTTTTCGCCATTCCCCTGTTTGTAAACGTGAATATTCCCACGAGTGGTTTTAACGTCAAGCTCTTCCATCACAGTCCCGCAAGCTCGCTCATCTGCT
>JAGBFZ010000441.1 GCA_018110855.1 Oscillospiraceae bacterium | reverse complement strand
CGGCATAGTCTGTAAGCAGATCGACAGCCTTGCAGCTTAGGTCAATGCGGCATTCATCGTTTCGGGGCATATTCAGAAGTTTGGTTATAAGGTCACTGTATGCCCTTGTCACAGAGTTCCCGTTTACGTCCTGAATGAGCTTTCGGTGTCCTATCATACTGTCGGGTATGCAGAACAGGAAACGCTGTGTAAGCCCCTTTCCCGTGAACTGAGGATTGTTTATAACGCTGTTGAGCACTTGCGGCTGAGCGCATATCCCGAATGTCAGCAGAGGACGATGCAGGGCAACAGATCCATACTTGCGGTCTATCTTTACAGGTTCGCCGTCATAACCTGAGAGGAAGATATTGAGGTTTGTGACGCTGCTTGAATACATTCCCGATATGACATCGAATATTCCACCTTCGGGGGAGAGAATGCCCATAGCTTCATCATTTTCGCTCATAATGCCTGCAAGAGCTTCGGCGGTTACGTCTGTCGTTATCAGCTTCATCTCGGTTACGGGCGGCAGGTCGTTTATCTCCTGCTGTATCTCTTTCACCTTTTCGACAGGCTCGTCCTTCTCGATTGCTCTGTGCAGCTTGTATTCAAGCTGTTTCCGTGTATTTCGGTAGGTCTGCACATCTAAAAGGTGATTCTCATTGTATTTGGCTACATAATGGGTGATAGGCCTTGTCATTGCACTGAATACGGCTGATTTACGTTCACCCGGAGGGGCACATATAAGAATGTATAAATTCAGCTCCTCTGCCCAATGCTCGCTGAAATACACCTTTGCTTTTCCCTGCAAACAGACCGATAACGCTGATAATGCGACAGCTGCAGGCATATCGGGATAGACCTGGGTTGTTTCCGCAACGTAATTCACCATATCCCGTATGGTCGGCGCTAACGCTCCTATCGGGAACGGCGGCGGAGATTTTGCCGGGTTAAGCGGCGTAGGATAGATCGTAGTTTCTGTGGTTTCCATATTTCTTTTCCTTTCTTTTGTGTAAAGTATTGACATTTGTGCTTATATAAGGTATAATAATATTATAGATAAGAGTGTGTGTATAATAAATTATACCTGTTATGATAATAGTATAATATATCATACCTTGTTTGTCAATACAGTTTTTGATATTTTTTGTTGTTTTATGTTATTTTGTAATGATGAACAAAAAGGATGGGAGAAAATTATGAATTTTTACGAAAGACTAAAGGCAGTCTGTGACGAAAAGGAGAAAAAAATCACCACAGTTGTGGTTGACTGTGGCGGTAATAAGGGATCTATCGCAAGTTGGAAGAAGGGAACTGTTCCCAACTATACTATTATAGAGAAGCTGGCAGAGGAGCTTGATGTAAGCGTTGATTTTCTTGTGGGCAAGGAAGAGGTCGATATTCAGCCTAAAAAATATTTTGGCACATTAGATGTAATGCTAGCATCAAAATACAAGTATATCAACCTGAGCTGTCTGAATGAGATCTCCGATGATGATATGAAAAGGTATGAAGCGTATCTGAACTGCTCCACAAAGTTTATGTATGACCGAACAAGCGTAAAATACGAACCTGTTAAACAGGACAGGACGGAATCGGACATTGACACAGATCTGACCGACGATATAATGGACATTATGAGCTTTCTTCCCGGCAGCGATGATGTACGTTTCCTGCAGATACAGATATCACGAATCGTTATTTTCAATCTTCGGGCATTGAAAAATGAGGGAAACAGGCTCATAGCAGAGAGCAAGTCGCTTAATAAGGCAAATCTGAAATATCTTCTTGATGAAAGCGGCAGCACAAGCGTGAAGGCATACGGTTTTACAAGCGATGAGGTACGTTCTGTTCACAGGGATAGTGGGCTTAGTTATCAGTATCTGTTCTCGGGAGTTATGAAAGCAAAGGACAAGGAAATTTTTAGGGCTGATTCGCAGGAACAGAAATAATTCTGCTATTGTCACCATTGACACGCATTGTCACGTCATTGGCACGAACAGGGAAATGACAATAAACAACGATGATAAGCCACTTGACAGCGTTTGAGAGTTCCATTGTCCCATTGTCCGCTGAACAAAGAGG
>JAGBFZ010000440.1 GCA_018110855.1 Oscillospiraceae bacterium | reverse complement strand
CGGAAAAGTATATTCGTCTTCTGCGGATAATGCTTACAGACAGATGTATTCGGCGGCTCCCGATTACAGAGGATATTATAATGGAACGCAGAATGTGAACAACTATAACTTCGGACAGAGCTGTCCGAAGCCGGATGGCGTTTCGGAAAATTCTCCGAACGGTTCAGGGTCTTATGAGGGAAATGCTTCTGCTCAGAATGGCTATGAACAGCCGCAGGTCGGAGCTGTTCCTGCCGCTGCACCTGCTTATGAGGTTAAAAAGTCCTCGAAGGGCTGGATAATTGCGGTCATAACGATCGTGATACTCCTGTTTTCTGCGGTAATGCTGCTGCTTGCCTTCGGGCATAAGGGCGATGCCGTTCAGACTGATAATGTCAGCCCGAAGGAAGATTCTCAGAGCGTTTCAAATTCGGGAAATGTTACTGTTAATATCAATGTTGCTCCCAGACCTGTGGAGGACGAGAGCCTTTATCAGAATAAGGAAACGGGTCTGCTCACTCCTGCAGGAGCGGCAAAGCAGGTGCTTCCTTCCATTGTGAACCTTTACGGCTATGCAGGGACTACACTCAAGCCCTACAACGAAGCTTCGGGAATAATCATTTCCGAGGACGGCTACATTATTACAAACGCTCATGCAACCGAGGAGGTTTCACGTTTCAAGGCGAAGCTCAATGATGAACGGGAATTTGAAGCAAAGCTTATCGGCGCTGATTCGAGAACTGATCTGGCGGTGCTGAAGATCGAAGCGGACGATCTTGTTCCTGCTGTGATCGGCAGCTCCTCGGATATGATCCAGGGCGAAGAGGTTGTTGCTCTGGGCAATGCAGGGGGATTCAACAATACTGTTACTGTTGGCAATGTTTCCTATATTGATCGTGAAATAAAAAGCTATACAGGCTATCCCATCAGGTGTATCCAGACCGATGCAGCGCTTAATTTCGGCAATTCGGGTGGGGCGCTGGTGAATCTTTATGGTCAGGTCGTGGGCATTGTTGTAAGCAAATGCACCGCTACGGGAAGCGAAAATATCGGCTTTGCCATTTCCTCGGATTTTGCTGTTCCCATTGTGGAGGACATTATGGAAAAGGGCTATGTTACGGGCAGAGCCAGAATAGGGATACAGTATGCTTTTATCTCTCCCGATAAAGCGGAGGCGCTGGGAGTTAAGCCCGGGCTTATGGTCGGTGAGATATCCGAGGATTGTGATGTTGCTAACACCGATCTGATGGTCGAGGATATAATTACCGAGATAGACGGCGTTCAGATGATAACTGAGAATAGTATCAAGACGTTTCAGAACACGCACAGTGCGGGAGAAGTTGTTACCGCCAAGGTTTACAGGCAGGAGTTTGAAGGTGGGTCAAAGGAATTTGAGATCACCTTTAAGCTGGAAGAAATGAAATGATCAAAAGGGCGGCGTGGATATGCCGCCCTTTTATAATATAATGTTAAAATGCACAATTGTAATTTGGATAAACAAATATTCGACAGCAAACTGCCGAAAACGCAAAAAGTGCTTGACAAAGCAGAAAAAATGTGATAAAATAAAAAAGCTGTCGGTGAAGAGAAGACACATCGGGAGCGGCACTCAAAAAAATTTGAAAAAAGATTTGAAAAAGGT
>JAGBFZ010000439.1 GCA_018110855.1 Oscillospiraceae bacterium | reverse complement strand
GAAAAGGTGGACGAAACTTTTAGAGTGGCATTAGTTGTGCATATTTTTTTATTTGACCACTTCATCGACAAGCTGAATGCGGCTGCCCCCGAAAAAGCAGCCGCATATTTTATCACTTAACTAAAAAATCACACATTTATCTCCGCAGATTCATGAGTAAGCTCGCTGTACCTGTCAAGAACGGGCTTCACGCACTCCTCGAGGAACTCTGAAACCTGCTCGGAGCTTCTTCCCGTGTAATTTTCGGGAACAAGGATAGCCTCAATGTCCTCACGCTTCAGACCGAAGGAATCGTCTGCAAGGATACGCTCGATAAGGTCGTTTTCAAGACCCTCCTCCTTGACCTGCTTTCCTGCCTGCATAGCATAGGTGCGGATCTTCTCATGAAGCTCCTGACGGTTGCCGCCCTTCTTAACAGCGTCCATCATAATGTTTTCCGAAGCCATAAAGGGCAGCTCCTTCATAATTCTCTGACGGATCACCTTGGGATAAACCACAAGATCGGAGGTAACGTTTATCATAATGTTGAGAATAGCGTCGCAGGCAAGGAAGCCCTCCGCAACGGAAATTCCCTTGTTTGCGGAATCATCGAGAGTTCTCTCGAACCACTGTGTTCCCGAGGTGAATGCAGGATTCAGAGTGTCGATGATAAGATATCTTGCAAGAGCGGTGATTCTCTCGCAGCGCATGGGATTTCTCTTGTAGGGCATAGCGGAGGAACCGATCTGATTTTTCTCAAAAGGCTCTTCCATCTCCTTGAAATTCTGGAGAATTCTCATGTCATTTGCAAATTTCATGGCAGACTGAGCGATATTTCCGAGAGTGTTAACTATCTGAGAATCGATCTTTCTTGAATAGGTCTGACCCGAAACGGGAACAACAGCCTCAAAGCCCATTTCCTCGGCAATCATTCTCTCAAGCTCCTTGACCTTTGCGGAATCGCCCTCAAAAAGCTCCTTGAAGGAAGCCTGAGTGCCTGTGGTACCCTTTGAGCCGAGAAGCTTCAGATTCTTTATCCTGTACTCAAGCTCATCAAGGTCCATAAGAAGCTCGTTTATCCAGAGAGTGGCTCTCTTGCCCACAGTGGTAAGCTGAGCGGGCTGGAGATGAGTATAAGCAAGAGCAGGCATATCCTTGTATTTCTCGGCAAAAGCGGAGAGCTGTGAAATGACTGTCACAAGCTTTTTGAGAACCACCTGCATAGCGTCACGCATAACGATAACGTCGGTGTTGTCGCCAACATAGCAGGAGGTAGCACCAAGATGGATAATACCCGCAGCCTTGGGGCATACCTGACCGTAGGTGTAAACATGAGCCATAACATCGTGGCGTACCAGCTTTTCACGCTCTGCGGCGCACTCATAGTCGATATTGTCAATATTAGCCTCAAGCTCGTCCACCTGCTCCTGTGTTACGGGGAGACCCAGCTTCATCTCGGCTCTTGCGAGAGCCACCCAGAGACGGCGCCATGTGGTGAATTTCTTGTCTGCGGAGAAAATATACTGCATTTCCTTGCTTGCATAACGGGTGCAGAAGGGGGATTCATAGGTGCTTGTATCCTTCATTATTTAAAACATCCTTTCGGGGATAAGAATTATAATACTATTATACCACATGATACCTGTAATGTCAAATAAGAGAGAAATATTATTTGAGAGTCCATGCATTGTGCATGATGATAAAATAATCCTTGCGCAAATACGGAATAATTGATAAAATCAACGGAAGTGACGGAAGCGTTATCAAAATTCATAAAAAAATGTAGACACGGGGCGGAAGACGTGGTATAATATAATGTATCTATGGAGTTTCCCTGCCCTGCGGGGAGCATATCGCCCGATACGGGCTGTCTGAAAGGATTGGTCAAATAAAAATGTCAAAGCTTAATATAAAGAAGATCGCAGCGCTGAGCGTTGCAGCCGCAATGACAGCTTCTCTCACTGCCTGCGGCGAGAATACCACATGGGGAGCAACAGCTGACGGAGTGCAGATACCCGCAGGCGTGTTCATCTATTATCTTGAGTCCGCACATTACGAGGCAAAGGCAAAGCAGAGCTCGCAGAATGCTCAGACCGAAGCCGACCTCAGCCCCGAGGGAGCTGCTCAGACTGCCGAAGCAGTTACTCTTCCCCTTTTCTCCTCACAGATAGACGGCGTTGACGCAAAGCAGTGGATATATGACGAAGCAACCAAGTCCATGCAGGAATATGCCGCAGTGGAGGCAAAGTTCAATGAATACGGACTTGCCCTTACCGATGAGGATAAGGATACCGCAAAGGTTTATCTCGATCAGATGTGGGAATATGCGGGAGAGTATTATACAGCTATGGGTATAAGCGAAAACTCCTATCGTTCCATATTCATGAACTCCACCAAGAAGCAGAAGCTCTTTGAAAAGATATATAACGAGGGCGGCGAGAGAGCCGTTCCCGATGATGAGATAAAGACATATCTCGATGAAAACTATGCGATGATAAACTATATCGAGGTCGAGCTGAGAGACGGCGAGGGCAATCTCCTCAAGTCCGAGGGCAAGGCAGAGCGCATGGAAATGCTGAACGGCTATATCGAGAGATACAGAAACGGCGAGGATTTTGATACCCTTAACGCCGAGTATGTAACATATTATGATAACCTCAAGAAGGCAGCCGAGGAAGCAGCCGCAGCAGCTGAGGCTGAAAATGCCGAAACAGCTCCCGCAGAGACCGCAGAGGTAGCTGAGTCTCCCGCACAGGCACCCCTTGCCAACGATGACGATGAGATCCTTGCAGAAGGCGAAGATGCAGCCGAGACAGAAGCTCCTTCTGAGGAGGAAACAGCCGAAGCCGAGACAGAAGCTCCTGCCGAGACGGAAGCACCTGCGGAAACAGAAGCTCCCGTTGAAACGGAGGCTCCCGCAGAGACCACAGTTCCCGCAGCCGATGAGAATGTTTCTCTGGGAGCGGTAAAGTCCAATCAGACCGTGATCGAAAAGGCAGATATGACTGCCCCCTGCGCAGAGGTTGCCGAAAAGGTGTTCGGCAGCATGAACAAGGGCGATATCGAGATAATCGAGACAGCCGACGGCGAGCATTATTATCTGGTTCTCAAGATGGATATCCTTGAGACCGATGAGTATTATACATCCGCAAGAGATTCTCTCCTTTACGAGATGAAGTCTGAGGATTACGACAGCCTTATCGCAGAGTGGACAGCCGCTCAGAGCTTTGAAAAGAATAACGACGCATATAAGAGATACGACCCCGAAAAGATGTTCGGCGAATAATTTATAAGAATGTGTCCGCAGAAAGCAAGCCCTTTCTGCGGATTTTTCTTTTCTGTGTAAAATCTTTTGCAAAACACTTGAAAAATAAACCATATCATGTTATTATATAAAAAAGTATGTATTATCGGTGATATGAAAGGAATGGTCATATAAATGCATGATTTTGTATATCATAATACTGCGAAGATCATTTTCGGCAAAAACGCAATGGAGAAGATCGGCAAGGAAGCCGCTCTTTACGGCAAAACAATGCTGGTGCTGGGCGGCGGCTCAGTAAGGGAAAACGGCGTTTTTGACAAGACCGTGGCGTCTCTTAAAGAAAACGGCGTGGAATACTGCCAGCTCTGGGGAGTAAAGCCAAATCCCGATATCAGCAAGGTCAGAGAGGGAGTGCAGATGGCAAGGAATGAGGGTGTGTCCCTTATCCTTGCAGTAGGCGGCGGCAGCGTTATAGATACCGCAAAGGCAATTGCCGCAGGAGTGCCCTATGAGGGAGACCCGTGGGATTTCTACGGCAGCGCAAAGGCTCCCGAATATGCCCTTCCCGTGGGCGTTGTCCTCACAATTCCCGCCGCAGGCTCGGAAAGCTCCATGTCCTCGGTGATAAGCAATGAGGAAACAAAGGAAAAGCTGAGCTGTACAGCAGAGTGCTTCCTGCCCCGTTTTGCAGTGATGGACCCGCAGAATACATATACTCTTCCCGCATATCAGACAGCCTGCGGAGCTTCGGATATGCTTTCCCACCTGATGGAGCGGTATTTTGTGACTACCGAGTGCTGCGACCTTACCGACAGGCTTATTGAGGGCGCGGCTCAGACTGTCATTGAGTTTGCGTCAAAGGCAATTGCAGACCCCGAGAATTATGATGTCCGTGCAGAGCTTATGTGGACGGGCTGTATCGCTCACTGCGATATCCTCGACAGAGGAAGAGGCGAAGGCGGCAGAGGAGGGGACTGGGCGTCTCATCAGCTGGAGCATCAGCTTTCGGCATTTTATGATATCGCCCATGGTGCAGGACTTTCCATAATATTCCCCGCATGGCTTAAATTTGTTTCGGGAAAGGACGCTTCCAAGCCTGCCCAGTTTGGCAGACGTGTTTTCGGGATAACAGGACTTTCCGACAAAAAAACAGCGGAGAAAATGATCGAGAATCTGGAGGATTTTTACAGATCGCTGTCACTCCCCGTAAGGCTTTCGGAGGTCGGCATAGGCGATGAAAATTTCGGTGAAATGGCAAAAAGAGCGCTTGCGGCAAAGAACGGAAAGATCGGCTCCTATGTAAGGCTCACCGAGAGAAACATCAAAAAAATATACACACTTGCGGAGTAAGATAACTCAGGATAATGGGAAAAAGCCGATGAGAAATGTGAAAAAACAGCTTAAAACTGTTTCATTTCACTTTCAGTTTGCTTTCACATAATTTACACATTGGCAGGGTATTATATAAACGTACTCAGAAATGAGTATGAATTTCATTTCAAGCTTTTATCAGGGTTGTGTTTACCCCTCACAGCCTTATAAAAGACCCCCTAATTTTGCCCGCCGCGGTTTTACCCCGACTGCGGCGGGAATCCCCCATAATCCTATATCATGATCTTGCCCCCGCAGCTCCATGGCTCGGGGGCGCCTTTTTTGCGGAGAACGTTCCGCAGCGGATCTGCGCTGATATTTTGTCAGTACGGAGAAGATCATTCCGCATCGAAAAAACATGTAAAATCAACAAAACAGGTAATAGCGGGAAGTCCCGCATCAAGAAAGGTCTGATAGTTTTTTATGGAATATGTCGCGATAATTGCGCTGCTGGCGCTTTCGGCATTTTTCTCCTCATCGGAAACAGCGTTTTCCTCGGTAAATAAGATACGTCTCAAGCATGAGGCGGCGGAGGGAAATAAGAAAGCGGAGCGGGCACTGAGGATCGCAGAGAATTATGATAAAACCATAACCACCATACTTGTGGGTAATAACATAGTAAATATCCTCTCCGCATCTCTTGCCACACTTATCTGCACCACCCTTTTTGCAGAGAAATACGGAACGGGAACGGCAGCCGCCATCTCCACCGTAGCCATGACCCTGCTGGTGCTGATATTCGGAGAGATACTGCCCAAGAGCATAGCAAAGCAGAATGCCGACAGCATGGCTCTTGCCATAAGCGGAATGCTGGGCTTTTTCACAGTTATCCTGACCCCCATAACGATAATATTCGGCTCGCTGCAAAAGCTTGCCTTAAAGCTTTTCGGAAATGGCAGCGGAACACCCTCCGTCACCGAGGACGAGCTGAAATACATAATCGATGAGATCGAAGAAGAGGGCGTGCTTGAGGAGCAGGAAAGCGATCTGGTACGTTCAGCGCTGGAGTTTGATGATAAAAGCATATCCGAGGTGCTTATCCCCCGAGTGAGGATAACCGCTGTGGAGCGCAATGACAGCATTGAGCATATCAGAGATGTGTTCTTTGCGGAGCAGTATTCCCGAATGCCCGTATATGAAAAGACCATTGACAATATCATAGGCTTTATCCATGAGCGGGACTTTTTCAAAATGATAATCAGCGGCGAAAAGCATGACAATATCGAGAGCATAATCCATGAACTGATCTACATCACCGAATTTGCCACAGTGTCGGAGGTGCTTTCCCGAATGCAGAAGGAAAAGATACACATGGCAATAATCAAGGATCAGTATGGCGGCACCCACGGCATGGTAACAATGGAGGATCTTATCGAGGAGCTGCTGGGAGATATTTATGACGAGACCGACGAGGAGGAGCATTCCTGCGTAAGGCTTTCGGAAAACGAATATGAATGTGCCGCAGAGCTGAATGTCAGTGATTTCGAGGAATATGCAGGACTTCCCGACGATACCATCGAGACCGAGAATTATACCGTAGGCGGCTGGGCACTGGAGCTGTTCGGACGTATTCCCGTTAAGGGAGAAACGGTCGAAAGCGGAAGATTCAGGCTCCTTGTGCTTGAAGCGGAGGAGACCCGCATAATTCGGCTTAAAGTAACTGTCGGGGAAGGATCTCCCGAAAAGGAAAAATAACATTTTTATTTCGGCGTGCAGAAGATCTGTACGCCGAATTTATATAACAAAACGGCTTCGGAATTTCTTCCGAAGCCGTTAAATATTGACTTGTTTATCACTTTACATACTTTTCGCCGTCATATCTTCTTCTTGAAGCGAATACCAGAACAGCTGCTGAAGCAAAAGCAGTGAAGGCAGCAGCATGAAGAGGAGTACGGTTTTCACCTGTCTTGGGATTATCAACGGCGGAATCGGTGAGAGGAACATCGGGATCCTCCATTTCAAGATAATCGCCCAAAGGAACATCGGGATCCTCCATTTCAAGATAATCGCCCAAGGGAACATCAGGCTCCGAAACCTCGATATAAGGAATATTATCGGTGTCGGTCATATTGGGAGTTTCAGGAGAAACATCGGGAGTTTCGGGGGAAACATCGGGAGTTTCAGGATTTACAGGAGTCTCAGGGTTAACGGGAGTCTCAGGGTTAACGGGAGTCTCAGGGTTAACGGGAGTCTCAGGGTTAACGGGAGT
>JAGBFZ010000438.1 GCA_018110855.1 Oscillospiraceae bacterium | reverse complement strand
TAATGTAAATGCTGCTGCAGAGATGATAAAGATAAGATACTGCCTCATTCCGTATCTTTACAGCGAGTTTTTGAAGGCTGCACTTAATGATGAAATGATGTTTAAGCCTCTTGCCTTTGATTTCCCCGATGACAATATGGCAAAGCAGACAGAGGATCAGCTTCTCCTCGGTGATGAGCTGATGATCGCTCCCATTTACAGGCAGAATGCTAAGGGACGGTATGTTTATCTGCCCGAAGAGATGATGCTTGTCAGAATGAGAGCATGGGATAAATACGAAACTGAGATCCTTCCCAAGGGGCATCACTATGTTGATATTCCGCTTGACGAGCCGGTTTTCTTTATCCGCTGCAATAAGGCTATTCCTTTTGGCAAAGCAGCAGAAAACACATCAAAGATAGACATAGACTCACTTACGTCTCTGGGTTATCCCGACAGCCCCTATGTGCTGTATTCGGATAACGGATATTCGCCCGACCCCGAGGAAAGCCTCAGAGTTTCAACATTTCCTAAAACTAACTGAGTTTTTCAGTGATTTGCTGCGATGATGTAACAGGCAGCGGCAGACAATACCTTTCTGAAATGGCAGGACTCTCCTGCCATTTTGCTGTCAGCAAGAGAAGTATCGCTCTTAAAGCATGATTAAAAAATTGTTTTTTCGGTTGACATCAGTGTCATATTATGTTATAATCAAGATGAAAATTTTTTCCAAATTTACCGAAAGGACCGGAAAACTTATGACTAACACAACTGATTCAAGCAATTTGATCACAGTCTCCGACAGGGTCATCAAAACGCATATGCTTTTTATTGCGGCTGTGTGTGTTATTTTCGGAATAGTTAATCTTGTTACGGGTGCCGCTGCAATAGGCATTGTTACTATTGCAATAGGAGTTATCATTCCTGCTGCGGTAATGCTGCTGAAAGACAGGATAAGCAATTCTGTAAAGGGAATCATCCTCTCACAGGGTCAGCTTCTGGCAATTATTCTCATATCCGCTTCAAAGCACGAGCTTCACGGAATGTTTCCGCTTATGCTGGCTTCAATGACCATTGCCTCCGTTTATTACAGTATTCTTAATCTGAAGATACATTGGGTCATAATGGATATAGCCGTTGTTGGCGCTCTGTTTTTCAGAGACCTCTTCTATCAGGGCGTAGGGATGGAACTCCTTATCAAGGGTATTATCGGAATGAACATCTGCGCTGTACTTATAATTTATTTTATCAACCAGAGCTTAAAGTATATTAATCAGTCCAGAACTGCCGAGCAGGAGGCTTCGGGTCTTCTTGAACAGATGAACCAACAGGTGAAAGGCAACAAGGAGCTTATGTCAAAGCAGGGAAACGTGGTTTCCCACATTGCAGAGATATCCTCAAGCCTTAACAGCACAGCGTCTCATATGGAGCAGATATCCTCCTCTCTCAGCGCTGACGCCGAAGAACAAGAGGCTACTATCGGAAATATAGTTTCCGATATCGCTAATATTACCGAACAGGCTCATCTCTGCCTCAAAGAGTCCGAAAACGCTTCACTGTCTGCAAGAAAGAGCAATGAGACTCTTTGCTCCAGCAATGAAGAGGTACACAATATGGTAAGTGCGATGGAGGACATTGAAAAGGCTTCAAGAGAAATTGAGAGCATTATCAAAACCATCGAGGACATTGCATTCCAGACCAATATCCTTGCACTGAACGCCGCAGTTGAGGCTGCCCGTGCAGGTGACGCAGGCAAGGGCTTTGCGGTAGTAGCTGATGAGGTCAGAAATCTCGCCAACAAATCCGCTGAGGCTGCAAAAAATACTTCTTCTCTCATAGCATCGAGCATTGAGGCTGTTAACAACGGCACAATTCTTGCCGAGGGAATTGCTGACAAGATGAGCAATGTTATCCGCATTTCCGAAGAGAGCGCAAGACAGTCTGAGGAGATACAGCGTATAGCCGGCAGCCAGACTGCTTCGGCAGAGGCTGTCAAGATGAAGATGGATCAGATCTCTGAGGTCGTGACTCAGATATCCCATAGCGCTGAAAGAAGCGCCGACACTGCACGTTCCGTTACCAACGAGGTCAAGAGAATGAATGATATCGTGAAAGAGTTCAACTGATATTCTTTTCGGACATGGCTGCACACTATAATTCAATAAGCTCTGTCTGTCAGATCAAAAGTCTGACAGACAGAGCTTTTTTGGATGTAAGCCGGCTGCATTTGTTGGATGGCGGTCAGCGAAACGCAAAATGATCTGCTGCTATCGAAATTCACTATTCCGCTTTTTTAAAATGTGAAGGAGTTATGCCTTCATATCTTTTGAACAGCTTGCAGAAATAGCTTGCCGTACAGAATCCCGTTTCTGCGGCGATCTCCTCTATGGTTTTATCGGTACTTGTAAGAAGCTCCTTTGCCGCCTGTATGCGACGTTTTGCAATATATTCCATAGGACGTGAGCCAAGAGTTTTCCTGAAAAGAAGGCAAAGATACTGCTTTGATACTCCCGATACCGAACAGAGATCATCCATTGAAATGGGTAGGGCATAGTTGAAATTGATATAGTCAACGGCTTTCATCAAGGCTGAATTAGGCGCACCCGTTGTTCCGACCGAGGATATAAGGCGATAAAATTCTATAAGAAAATCGTACAAATATCCCGACGCTCTGTAATTGCCGAAAACGCTGTCCGCTCTTATTGCTTCATGCATCTTTCTGAAAATATGCTCAAGCATTTTGACCTCTTTAAGCTCATATACCTTTGGTTCGGTAAGACCGAAATGCTTTAAAATATCCTCTGCGGAATGACCTGACGGCACTACCCAATGAATATCCCACACGTCCTCTTCGGGGTAATATTCATGAGGGTGAAATGCAGGCATAAATATTGCGGTGTAGGGCGGGATATGAAATGTCTTTCCGTCCATATGCAAGGTCCCGCTGCCCTTTGTGCAGTATAATATCTGAGGACAGGGATAGCCTTCTGTCCTGATTATATGATCCTGACAGTGCTGCTGCCCCATATTCAGAAGATATATGGGCAGCTCTTTTTCATTTCGGATGATAGGATAGTCGCAGAAAAACAAATTATTTTTCCTCCATATTCATATTGTTATATAATGATAATATCATTTATTGACAGAACAGTCAAGTAAGTTTATAATAAGAAAAAATATTTAGAGGACGCTATGCCTCTTGATGAAAAGCCTGCCGCAGTTGTTCCGCATGAAAGACAGGTGCGGTTTCAGAAGCTTGAAATTTACAAAGGAGAATGAATATGGACATTTCAAAGATCTCGGCACAGGGCTCGCCCAAAAGCAAAATGATTTTTCACGAGGACCCGCAGCAGCTGCACATCGGCACTCTTGAAAAGCACTGCTATTTCATACCCTTTGGTGCCTCGGAGGATCCGTTTGGCAGCAGGGAAGATTCAAGCCGATTGGAGCTTTTAAACGGCGAATGGGATTTCAGATATTATGACAGTATTATTGATATGGAGGACGATTTTATTTCCGTCCCATCCGACAAAAAGATACCCGTGCCGTCAAACTGGCAGCTTCACGGCTATGACAAGCCTCAGTATACAAATGTATGCTATCCTATCCCCTATGACCCGCCTTTTGTTCCAGATGATATCCCTGTCGGCGTTTACTGCCGCAGCTATACATATTCCCCCGACGGGCTTGACAGGATACTTGTTTTTGAAGGCGCGGATAGCTGCGTATATCTTTTTATCAACGGCGAATTTGCGGGATATTCACAGGTATCTCACTGCACCTCCGAGTTTGATATTACGCCGCTGCTCCATGAGGGGGAAAACAGCATTACTGCCGTCGTTTTAAAATGGTGCGACGGAACATATCTTGAAGATCAGGACAAGTTCAGGCTGTCGGGTATCTTCCGTGATGTTTACGTTTTATCCCGCTCAGAAAAGCGTCTTGAAAATTATATTGTCAGGTCGGATATTTCATCCGATCTAACTTCTGCAAAGCTTGTTTTCACACCCTTTGGATGCGATGTCAGCGCAAAGCTGTCCGATAAAGAGGGAAATATAATTGCGGAATTTACCGCAAAGGACGGCGAGACTGTTTTCTGCGATATAAATGCACCTGTTTTATGGTCGGCGGAAAAGCCATATCTTTATGAGCTGACCATATCTGCAGGCGATGAGGTTATCGGTGAAAAGGTCGGTTTCAGAAAGATATGCATAGAAAACGGCGTTGTAAAAATAAACGGCAGAGCGGTGAAATTCAACGGTGTCAACCGTCATGACAGCTATCCCGACACAGGCTATTATGCTTCTGTGGAGCAGATGAAAAATGATATTATTCTTATGAAAAAGCATAATGTCAATGCGGTGAGAACGTCCCATTATCCCAATTCTCCGCTGTTTTACAGGCTTTGCGATGAGTATGGATTATACGTTATCGACGAGGCGGATCTGGAATCCCACGGCTGTGTGGAGGTTTATAACGATTTCAAGTGGAACAGGGGTTATGACGGCATCGCTCTGCTTGCCTCGGACGAACGCTTCAGAAAAGCCATAACCGACCGTGCGGAAGCTCTTGTAAAGCGTGATATAAACCGTCCCTGCGTTATTTTCTGGTCCCTCGGAAATGAGAGCGGCTACGGTACAAATATGCTTGCAGCAGGCGAGCTGGTAAAAGCTCTGGACGATACCCGTCTGCTCCATTACGAAAGCACGCACAAGCTGGACAATACTTCGGACGAGGTGCTTGACGTTGTTTCGGAAATGTACACTTCTATTGAGGATATGATGAAATTCCTTGAAAAGGAGGATGAAAAGCGTCCCTTTATACTCTGCGAATACTGCCATGCTATGGGCAACGGTCCCGGCGATCTTGAGGATTATCACAATGCATTTTATTCCCACGAACGCTTCTGCGGCGGATTTGTATGGGAATGGAGCGATCACGCCTGTCCTCTGGGAGAAACTGATGACGGCAGAAAAAAATACGGCTACGGCGGAGATTTCGGCGAAAGGCATAATGACGGCAATTTCTGCATGGACGCTCTTACTTATCCCGACAGAACTCCTCACACGGGACTGCTTGAATTAAAGCAGGTTTACAGACCTGTCCGCATTGAAAAGTGTGAAAAGGACGGCAGCTTTATTTTCAGAAGTATGCTTATGTTTGAAAATGCGGGAGATATTCTCTGCTGCCGTTACGAGATAACCTATGACGGAGGCATTCTTTCAGAGGGTAATGTCGATTTTGACCTGCCGCCTATGGGCTGCACGGAGATCATTATTCCGGAAGCCGCAAAGCATTTTGACGATGAAGTCTATATCCGATTTATTTTTACCGCTAAGGATAATACTATATTCTGCGAAAAGGGATATGAGATCTGCTTTGACCAGATAAAAATATGTGACGCTGCTGAAAACAAGGCGTATTGCGGCGGCAATGCGGATATCAGCCTTGAGGATACGCTCTTTTTCGTGAACATAACCGCAGGAAATGTATCCTTCCGCTTTAACAAAAGGCTGTCTGAATTTGATTCAATAAAATGCGGCGGAAGAGAGATACTCGACAGACCGATGGAGTTCAACTTCTTCCGTGCGCCCGTTGACAATGATGTTATGAAGGGCGATTGGTACAGGGCACACCTTAACGACTTTTCCGTAAAAAATTATGGAGTTGCCGCAGCTCTGACCTCCGACGGTGCCGAGATATCTCTCAGGCAGTCCTTCGGCTGGAGTATTCATCAGCCCTTTGCATATATGGACGTGAAATATATCATCTCGGAAAACGGTCTTGACATTCAGTGCAGAGCAGAATTTTCAAACAAGGTAACATTCCTTCCTCGTTTCGGAATAAGGCTGTTTATGCCCAAAGCCTTTGACAGGGTGGAGTATTTCGGATACGGACCCTATGAAAGCTACATTGACAAGCATCAGGCAAGCTATATGGGTAATTTCTCTGCGAAGATATGCGATATGCACGAGGACTATATCCGTCCGCAGGAAAACGGCTCCCATTTCGGCTGCAGGCATATGACCGTAAGCGACGGCAATGTTAATGTCAGATTCACCTCAGCAGAAGCATTCTCCTTTAGTTCCTCCGAATACACACAGGATGAGCTTGCGGCAAAGCGGCATAATTTCGAGCTGAATAAATGTGAGAGCAATGTCATCTGTGTTGACAGCAAAATGGCAGGAGTTGGCTCAAATGCATGCGGTCCTTCCCTTGCGGAGAAATATCGTCTTCCGCTGCCTGATATTTCGGCACAATTTCATATAAAAATTTTTAACGAAAGGAATGCTTAAAATGAGCAACAGGATCTTTTCATTTATTATGGCGGCATTTATTGCTATAAGCTCTTCGGCGTGTGCAGATACCGAAAGCAGCGCCGCCTCGGGTACAAGTCCTACGGCGCAGGAAGTTGCTGTAAATATGGGCATCGGTCTTAATCTTGGAAATACAATGGAGGCATACCAAGCCTCAGGCTGCGAAAAGATCACATACGAGTGGATACCCGTTGTGGGAAGCAATACCCCTAAGGATTATGAAACCTGCTGGGGTGCTGTGGAAACTACTCAGGCGGTGATCGACGGTATCAAGGCGGAGGGCTTCAACACTGTGCGGATACCTGTTTTCTGGGGAAATATGATGAAAAATGACGGTACATACACCATAAACCCCGATTATATCGCACGAGTAAAGGAGATAGTTGACTACTGTCAGAACGATGGTCTGTACACTGTTATAAACATTCACCATTTTGATGAATTCATCATTCGCCGCAACTCCACAGAGGAATGCAGTGAAATATTCACGAATCTTTGGACTCAGATAGCCGAATATTTCAAGGATTATCCCTATACGGTGGTGTTTGAGGGCTATAACGAATATTTGGGCGGAAATCAGTTTGACGAAAACGGCGTTCTTGCAGAGCTTTCCAAAAATGACGCTTACGAAATGACCAACACTCTCAATCAGGCATTTGTGAACGCTGTAAGAGCCACAGGCGGAAACAATGCGGAGCGTGTGCTCATCGTTTCGGGCTACTGGACAAATATTGACAATACCACTTCTCCCGAGTTTGTTATGCCAACAGATACGGTAAGCGATAGGCTGATGGTATCGGTGCATTACGTTGACAATATGATGTACTGGATAAACAAGATCGGCGGCGATGACTGGATAAAATACACCGATTCGCAGATCGATCTGCTTGACAAAGCATTTTTGTCAAAGAATATCCCCGTATTTATGGGCGAGACCACGGCAGGCTACCCTGCATCGAATTTTGATCGAGCAGCTGTTCATAAGGATTCGTCGGAATGTGTTGAGATAGTTCTCAACAAGCTGACCGACAAGGGTATCGTACCTGTTATCTGGGACACAAACGACAATTTCTACTCACGAACGGAATACAGAATAAAGTCAGATTCAGACAGAGAGGTCATAAAGAAAATATCCGAAAAGGTCAGAAAGCACTGATACGAAAGTATTGTTTCCGAGTTTTATAATGAGCCGCACGAAGCTCTTGCACTATGTGTGCGAGTTTTGTGCGGTATTTTTATTAATTCTAATATCCAATGCAACTCTGTCACCCTACAATTTTTCTGTTCGGCAAAATATTGACAATATATGTTTTTTATGGTAATATATTTCAAACGGATTATATTTTAACTCATTCATAACAAAAGGAGGCAGACAGATGATCGAGATATCCAATGCGTCAATGATATTTGAGAATGAAAACGTTAGCCTTTTCGGCAAAAAAACGCCTGATGACTTTAAGCACAGGTCTAAGGCTTTAGACGATGTTTCCCTTACCATTCCCGACGGGTGCATTTACGGCTTTTTAGGTTCAAACGGTGCGGGCAAATCCACCCTGATGCGTATGATATGCGGTGTTTACAAAACCGATATCGGCAGCATAAAAATTGACGGACAGGAGGTTTACGACAATCCCGAGGCAAAGAAAAACATTTTTTTCGTGAACGATGAGACCATAGAATACACAAGCTACACCCTTTCAGAGCTGATGAACTATTACAGAAATTATTATGAAGGCTTTGATGATGACACCTACAAGCGGCTGCTGAACGTTCTGAAGCTCCCCGAAAAAAGTCCTCTGTCCACCTTCTCAAAGGGCATGAAAAGACAAGCGGTGGCTGTTATAGGTCTTGCCTGCCGCACAAAATATCTTATGCTTGACGAGGCATTTGACGGTCTTGACCCTGCCATGAGGACAGTCATCAAGGACATGATACTTGAGGAAATACGCAGCCGAAATGCTACTCTTATCATTTCCTCCCACAATATCCGTGAGATAGGCGAGCTTTGCGACAGGGCTATGCTCATTCACTGCGGCAAGCTGGTTTTTGCCGATGAGATATCCAATATCAGGAGCCGTTTCAGAAAGCTGCAGCTTATGAGTCTCAGTCACGTTATCACAAAAGAGGAAATTGCCGAGGCGGAGATAGGCGTTATGCAGTATAAGGCGGAGGGCAGCGTTATTCAGATAATCGTCAAGGATTATGAGGGGCTTGACGACAAGCTAAAAGGACTTGACACCGATCTATTGGAGCAGATACCCCTTACCCTTGAGGAGATATTCATCTACGAAATGGACATGAAAGGATACGGAAAATGATCTCATATACAAGAATCATGAAAGGCTCGAATGCCGAGCTTATCGCTCACAAAAAGACGAGGATAATTTCATTTATCCTGCTGGCATTTGCTGCGCTGATATACGGCTGCGCCACAAGCTCACGGGGAGATAATGTGAACCCCTCGCCTTTGGGAATATTCATTTATTTTGTTGCTCTTGTGCCGCTGTTTTCCTGCTGCTCCGAGGTTTTCAAGGATATGCACGATATCCCCACTGCGGACGTTCAGATGTCCATGCCTCTTAGCAGCACCGAAAGATATTTTTCAAGACTGCTTACCATTTGCAGGATATGGCTTATCCCATTTTTAATATCTGCTGCTGCGGCTATCGTTCTTTCCGCTGTTTTCGGCGGCACCCATCACAGTTACAGTTCTCCTTTTCGGAATGCTTACAGCTCTACATATCACCCCGAAGTGCTGCTTGAATATGATCTTCATCTGCTGCTGTGGTTTCTGGCGGCGGTGCTGTTCATTATTGCGGTGACAGTGGTCTGTCAGTGCTGCATCGGCGCAAAGGCTGAGAGCAGATATCTCCCCGTTCTGATGATGATCTCACTTTCCGCCTTCTCTCCTGCTTTGTTCAGCTTTTTTTCCGAAAAATTTGCGGACATAAGTGTTATGGGCGGGAGCTTTTATTATTCCCTTTGGACCTTTTCAGCGCTTTCAACGGACTTTGACAGCGTGAAAGACACTATCCTGCTGGGAGTGAACTGCCTTATTTCCCTTGGAGTTATTTTCGGGGGGCTGTTCATATGTCAAAAAAGAGACGCAAGAACGGTTGGCAAGCCCATTGTATTCCCGCTGTTTTTTGAAATTATCATGGTGATATGCCTGAGTCTGTTCTTTATTCTGTTCCATGTGGAATTCGACAGCTTTGTGGTGATGTTCCTTGCATGGCTTGGCAGTATTATTCTGCGGATCGTAGTCTCGAGGAAAAAATTCTCCCTTTCAAAGATAGGTATCTGGACGGGAATGTTTGTCGTCTACTATCTGATATTCCTGCTGTTTATGTACATCGCTTTTCTGACAGGCGGCTTCGGACTTATTGGCAGAACTCCTGCAGATAATGCTTATGAGGGTTATAAATGCAATGTGGATGTGCAGATATATGAGGTCAGATCATACCATTATTCCTATTTTGACGATGACTACAATAATGAGCTTATTGATTATGACAGCGATCTCCTCTTTACCGAGTCAAACGAAAACAGAAACAAGGCGGAAAGCTTTGTGGAAGCTGTTTCCTCCGCTGCACGGAAGCAAAGCAGGATAAAGGGTCTTTACTCCTATAAAATGTTCGGCGGCAAACCTCCGAGTAATTTATACAGCTGCCGCGTCAGAATAAAAATGTACGAGGAGCCCGACAACAGATATGATTACATTTATGACGCTGATTTTTACTTGAATAAATCGGACGCAGAAAATCTTGCCCGAATGGCGAGAGAGCTTGATACAGGAAAATACTGATTTATGATGCGATTTGCCGCACTTCTCCACTTGGGAAGTGCGGTATTTTTTCTGATTATTTATATCTTTTTATAAGTTTCGCATATTTTTTTGAAAAAATCATTGACATTTCTGTATAATGTGTTATAATATATTTAAAGTAATAATGCTTTGTTAAAAATAAATTGATAAAGGAGCAGGAATATGGACGATGTTTTAAATAATCCCTTGTTTGAAGCATTTGCCAATGCTTCGGATAATGTTTATATTTACGTCTGCGATGTTAAGAAGGATCTTTCCCGCTGGTCAACTAATGCGGTGAGCTTTTTTGATCTGCCCGGGGAATACATAAATAATGCAGGTGAGCTTTGGGGACAGAAGATCCACCCCGAGGACAAGGATATCTATTTTAATGATATCGGCGCTGTCTTTTCGGGTAATAAGGCTCATCACAGCTGTCAGTACCGTGCTTTGAACCGTTTCGGCAAATATGTCTGGCTTGAATGTAAGGGTTCCATGCTTCGGGATGAGAACGGAGAGCTTGCCACCTTTGCGGGCATTATGACAAGGCTTGACAGGCAGAATAAATATGACACCCTTACGGGGCTTCTCACCAAATACGAATTTTACGAGTTTGATTTTTCTTCGGGCAGCGGCGTTGTTATGCTGCTGGGCGTTGACGGTTTCAGAAGCATTATCAACACCTACGGTTATTATTACGGCGATGAGCTGCTCACTGCCATTGCCAAAAAGCTTCAGTCACTTTGCTCAGGCTCGCTGAAGGCTTACCGATTCAACGGTGACGAATTTATTATTCTTCTCCCCAATAAGGACAGAGGTGCTGCTGAAGATATTTTCCACCGTGTAAAAAACGACACTCGTCTCATTGAAACGAAAGACGGCAAAAAGATCGATCTCTCCATTTCCGCAGGCGCTGTGGAATATTCCGAGGGGCGCTCAGACAAGGATGAAATTGTCAGCCGGCTGGAGCTTGCTTTGTCCTATGTAAAAAGAGTAAACAGGGGCAGCTTGGGTTTCTATTCCCGTGATATTGAGGTAAAACAGCTCAGAGAAAGAGCCTTGAAGGAAGATCTGAGAGAAAGCATTGCCGACGACTTCAGGGGCTTTGAGCTTTATTTCCAGCCCCTTGTGGATGCAAAGGGCGCAAAGATACTGGGCTGTGAGGCTCTTCTCAGATGGAAGGGCGAGCATATCAGGGACGCAGGTCCTATGGAGTTTATCCCCATTCTTGAGGAAAGCGGAGACATCAATTCTGTGGGCAGATGGGTCATGCGGCAGGCGATAAGGCAGCAGAAGGAATGGGAAGAGAAATTCGGTCAGCTCCGCATTAATTTCAACGTTTCCTATCGGCAGTTCCTTGAGGCTGACTATGTGAAGGAGCTTCAGGCGGCTGTCAATGAGTTTGGAGTTTCTCCCGATAATCTTGTGCTGGAGCTCACCGAGAGCTGCAATGTGGAATCTCCCGAGAATTTAGCTAAGATATTTGAAGAGATACGTTCTATGGGCTTCCATATCGCTCTGGACGATTTCGGGACGGGATATGCTTCCATGGAGCTTCTGAAAAAGCTCCCTGCTGACGAGATAAAGATCGAGCATTCCTTTGTGAGAGAGCTTGCTAACGGCAAGCACCACAAGGCTGATCTTGCGATAATTGATTCCCTGCTTTTCCTGTGCAGGAAGCTTGACAACAAGGTGGTAGTCGAGGGCGTTGAAAACAAGGCAGTGGACGATATTATCCGCAGCATGGGTCCCGATTTCCTTCAGGGGTATTATTACTCCAGACCCGTCTGCAAGACGGATTTTGAGGAAATGCTGAAAAACGGTATCTCATAATTCATATGCAAAACGGCAAAGAGCGGTCTTTGCCGTTTTTTATTATGCTGCTGACTGATACTATATTTTCTTGACATTTATACGATTTGGGTGTAAAATTAAAGCAGTAGAAAATTACCCGAAAGGATCATTATCTGATATGAGAGGAATTTATTCATCGGTCACTGATATGCGCCGCAAGGTTTTCACCGAGGTGGCAAGGCTCGCCTATGAGGGCGGCGATTACACAAGAATGGAGGACCTGCCCTACAAGATCATTCCCGGAGACGTGGCTATCCACAGGGAATCTATTTTTCTTGAGAGAGCTATCGTTGAGGAGCGTTTAAGGCTTGCTATGGGGCTTCCTCTCAGAAGCGTCAGCGAGCACGCTCCCGTTTCCAAGGGAGTGGATGAGAGTGCTATTGCGGAAAAATATTACGATCCCCCCCTCATAAATATTATAAGCTTTGCCTGCAATGCCTGCCCTACAATGCATTATCATGTTACCGAGGTGTGTCAGGGCTGCTTTGAGAATCCCTGCAAGGAGGTTTGCCCCAAGGGTGCAATACATATCCGTCACGGAAAATCAAGGATAGATCAGGACAAATGCATCAAGTGCGGCAGATGCAAGGACGTTTGCCCCTATCATGCCATACTCAAGGTGGAAAGACCATGCGCAAGAGCCTGCGGCATGGACGCTATCGGCGTTGACGAGCATGGACGGGCAAAAATTGATTATGACAAATGCGTTTCCTGCGGAATGTGCCTTGTGAACTGCCCCTTCGGTGCAATTGCGGACAAGGGTCAGATATTTCAGCTCATTCATGCAATTAAAACGGGCAAGAGGGTCGTTGCCATTGTTGCTCCTGCATTTTACGGTCAGTTCGGGCCGAAAATGACTCCCGAAAAGCTAACCTATGCCATGAGACAGCTTGGCTTTGACAGCGTGGTGGAGGTGGCTGTGGGCGCAGATCTCTGCACCATTGAAGAAGCTAAGGACTTCGTGGAAAATGTTCCCGACAAGCTTGATTTTCTTGCCACATCATGCTGTCCCTCATGGTCGGTGATGGCAAAGAAGCTCTTCCCCGAGCTTGCTAAGAATATTTCCATGGCGCTCACTCCCATGGTGCTTACCGCAAGGCTTGAAAAGAAAAAGGACCCCGACTGCCGTATTGCATTTATCGGTCCATGCGCCGCAAAGAAGCTTGAAGCAAGCCGAAGGACTATCCGCAGCCATGTGGATTTCGTTCTCACCTTTGAGGAGCTTATGGGAATGTTTGCCGCTAAGGACGTTGACCTTGAAAATATCCCCGACAGCGAAAATGTTCCGCTCAATGAGGGCACAGGCGCAGGACGGGGCTTTGCGGTAAGCGGCGGAGTTGCGGGGGCTGTTGCCGAGGAGATAAAGCGTATCGCTCCCGACAGAGAGGTAAAGGTAGCTTCAGCTCAGGGACTGCATGAGTGCAGAAAAATGCTCCAGCTTGCAAAGGCAGGCAAATACAAGGGCTATCTTCTTGAGGGAATGGGCTGTCCCGGAGGCTGCGTTGCGGGAGCGGGCACTCTCTGTGCTGTAAACAAGGCGACTATTGCAATTGACAGATACAAAAAGCAGGCTGACAAGCAGACTGCCTTTGAAACAGATTATGTGGCAGACCTTGATGTGCTTGAAAAGGACGATTTGCTGTAATTATATTGACGGAGGACAAACATATGAGCAAGCGTGCAAGACAATATCTCGGAATAATCGCAGCAATAATAATTTACTATGTTATACATGAAGGGGCGCATTTTCTGACTGCGCTCATAATGGGGACCTTCAAGCAGATAAACTTTATGGGCATAGGCGTTCAGATAGATGTTTTCGCCGACAGAATGACGGACTTTCAGATGGGCATTTTCTGCCTTGCGGGAGCATTGGCAAGCCTATTGACGGCATATATACTGCTCATTCTCCGAAAGAAGATATGCGCTGCTAAAAGTCCTGTTTTCAGATGTGTGATGTACTATGTGACGATAATCATGCTGCTCCTTGACCCGGTTTATTTAAGTATTCTCTGCGGTTTTTTCGGCGGCGGCGACATGAACGGCATCTCTCTGCTCATTCCCGAGGCGGCGGCAAGGATAATTTTCGGAGTGCTGCTTATTGTAAATGCTTTTGTTTTCATCAAGGTGATACTTCCCGATTACACGGCTTCCTTCAAAGAGAACGGGAATACAGACGAGGCATGAACGATTCTTATTTGAAAAAATATTACACCCCGTCTGCGGCTCACAATAATGTGAGTTTGCAGGCGGGGTATTTTTCGTCGGAAAAAAATAAATTTATGGGTGAAGCTGCTGTTTCTTTACTGTTTTCCATCTGACTTTATGATTGATTCCGGGGATATCCATACATTCACGAATCGTTCCCCGCTTTATTCTTGTTTTCACGTTAAACTCCCTGTCGCAGGCTATAAGCTCATAAACGGTATCATGCATGAGTATCAAAAAAAAATCGCAATATTCTTCTGTATTGTTCTTACTGACGACCTTGAAGCAGTGCGGCATATATCCTGTGTGCGCAGCGACAATACCGCTTCCAATAAATTCGGGAAACGGCTTTATCCTCTGTCTGATATATCCGGCGCACAAAAACAGCATTTCCCATATGCCGATATTGAGAAGGGACAGCAGGCAGAGCATTTTCCAAGGTGAAAGAATCGCTGCTATGGAAATGCATATCCCGCCTATGCAGGGGGTTCCCGAAATAAATTTTCCGCTGCGTTTGCTTTGTATCAGTGCGGCATATGTTACCGCTATAAAGAAAGCTCCGAGAATGAAAAGCAGGATACTTATCAGCCATTCCTGCACGAAAGCAGCATTTGCCATAAACATTCCCCCGTCAGATCACCTTTTTCCACTTTGCCTTGGCACGGTATAACATTCCGTCCGCCTTGTCAATGCCCTCCTTCAGGTCATAGCTGTTGGAAATTACGCAGCTTACGATTCCCACTGACATATTTATCCGATACGGCTTGCCTGCGGAGGCATTAAGAGACTCAATGCTCTTTTCCTTGCGGCGCATGATATCCTCAATGCCTGCTGTTTCCGAGGACGGGATAAGAACGGCAAATTCTTCACCGCCCATTCTGCCCACCACAGCCTTTTCACCGAATATCTCCTTTAAGCAGCCTGCAAGGGAGCGTATGGAAAAATCTCCCTCGTTATGCCCGAATCTGTCATTTACCATTTTCAGATTATCCATGTCCGCATAGCAGACAGTATATTCCATGCCGCCTCCGCATTGTCCCACAAGCTCCGACGCCGCCGAATAAAAGCCGCGGCGGTTATATACCTTTGTCAGCTCGTCAATGCGTGACATATCCTCAAGTGCAAGATTCTTGCTGTGAAGCTCCATCAGTGCCTGCTCTCTGCTCTCAAGAAGATGGACCATCTTTACAACTGAGCTTAGCTGATATGTAACAAACTCAAGCTCATCGAAAAAATCCACCGAATGAGGCTCGCAGAACACGATACCATACTGATATTCCTTGCAGAAAAGATCAGCCGCTATCAGAGTGCGCCGCTTTTCTCCCCTGATATATTTTCCCGAAAATATATCAGCCGCAGACACACGCCGCTCCTCCTCGGGAACAGAATGCACCTCACGTCCGAAGGCATAGCCCGCAAATTCAAATACTGCCTTATCCGCAGGGAAATTCTCCCCCATATGATATTCCACAGGCTCGCTTAAAATAAACGCATATGACGAATCCGCACCGATAAGATGCAGGGTCTTGAGCATATTTGAATAGCTCTCCCGAAGATTTTCATCTATCATAAGAGTGTCCCTGAGAACGATATTGTCATAATGCACCGCTGTCTTATGGTTTTCCTCAAGGACATGATAATCCGCAGAAAGATCAAGATTTATCCGCTTGAAGAAGAAATTATAAAGCCTGCGGATATACGGCTCGTTTTCGCTGCCGCATCTTCTCAGAACATAGCGGTAGCCGCTGTCAAGGAGATTATGGAGGACATTCACATGATCCACTATCATAAAATCCTTATTGAAAAATACATCTATCATATCCGCTAACTGCTCATAATCACCAATGCTGCCCTGTCTGCCTTCGAATCGGTCAAAAACCTCCTCAAGGAAGCTGTGCAGGAATTTTTTGATCTCTGCGGGATCAAGGCTAAGCTCTGCGCTTTTTTTCAGATAATCGCATATATTTTCAGCAATTTCTGCAGGCTCTCCGCAGAATACAGCGTCGGGAGAATTGTAAAGCCCTGACTGACCATAGCTGGACTGTCTCGGAATAAATTCTGTAGGAAGCATATTCCCATCATCGGGAATACCGCTCAGATAATTATACGCCTTTTCCACAGCCCGTTCGCCCAGCCTGAATGCGTCCGCCTTGACAGAGGCAAGAGGCGGCTCAAGCTTTGCCGCGAAGGGTAGATTGTCAAAGCCCACTACTGCAATATCCCTGCCGATATGTATCCCACGCTCATTCAGAACATTGTAGACCGCCTGAGCCATAACGTCATTTACGCAGATAATAGCGTCAAGCTCGGGATTTTCGTCCACCAGCCTGCCTGCAACACCCTCTATATTGTGAGAAATATCGCTGGCGGTGCAGAGCTTGGGATCAAATTTCAGCCCGTTCTTTTTAAGAGCTGTGCGGTATGCCTCGAAACGCTCCAGACACTCGCAGTTGTTAAGGTCTCCGTATAACATTCCGATATGCTTTTTTCCCTGCTCTCCCGCAAGATGGTCCACTGCGCTGATAATTCCCGTTCGGTTGTCGAACATAAGATGATCGAATCCGTCAATAACTGCGGCAACGCTTAGCACTGGAATGTCTCCGAAACCGTCCAGATGGCGCTTTTTTCCCTCATCGTCAATTGCATAGGCAATTGAACCAACCGCCGAGATCATATAATCGGGCTTTGCGGCGGCGGCTATGTCAAACAATGCGTTATACTGATATTCAAAGCGGCACTCGTCATAATAAGCGGAAAAATCAAGACCTATATATTTTCCGGGAAATATGCACAGATCAACATCAAACCGTTCTGCTGCGCTCATAGCTCCCTGCGAGAGCTGATAGCTGAATGGGTCTTTTATGGCTGCGACCGCCAAGCCAATTAAAAATCTTCTTTTCATAATTCACAAGTCCCGAATATTAAATATATATATTTATATTATATCACAGCTTTTGCCTATTTACAATACAATAATCCGTCAAAATTCCTTTTTATTTTTGCATAAATATGTCATTTCGACC
>JAGBFZ010000006.1 GCA_018110855.1 Oscillospiraceae bacterium | reverse complement strand
TATATCGCAAAGCGTGCGGAGGCACTTGGTATCCCCTGCTGCTGCTCAAAGGACAAGGCAACTATCCTCAATTACCTTAATTTCAAGCTTTCCGAGGGAGATGCTGTTCTCTTCAAGGCAAGCAGAGGAGTTCACATGGAGGAGATCATCGAGGGCTATTACGGTAAATGATTCTCCCTTTTGCGACATATTAAAATGATATAATGATTGATAGGAGACATATAAAATGCCATTCTGGATAAATATTCTTGCGGCAGCCATAGCCTTTGCCGCCGCAGCGCTTTCGGGACTTTACCTTATCCCCCTGCTCAAAAGGATACACTTCGGTCAGACCATATACGAGAAAGGTCCCGCATGGCATAAGAGCAAAAACGGAACACCCATCATGGGCGGCTTTATGTTCATTTTCGGAACTATCCTTGCCTGTGCGGTCTGCTATCTCGTATGGCGGGTCAATAGCTCCGACATTGCCCTTTCGGGAGATAACACAGGTCTTTACAAGCTCATCGCAGGACTGGTATTTGCTCTTTTAAACTGCGTTATCGGCTTTATAGATGACTATATCAAGGCTGTGAAAAAGCAGAATCTGGGTCTCAAGGCAAGGCAGAAAATGATAATGCAGCTTGCGGTGACAACAGCGTTCCTTGCAGTGCTTTATCTGCTGGGAGACAAGTCCACCGAGATCATTTTCCCCTTTGTGGGAGCTGTTGATTTTGGCATTTTCTATTATCCCATAATGATACTTTACCTTATTTTCCTCACCAATGCGGTAAACCTCACCGACGGCGTGGACGGTCTCTGCGGAACGGTAACGGCTGTTTTCGCAATATGCTGGCTTGCCATTTATTCCTCCATGGGCATGAACGAATATTCCATATTCGCCGCCGCTCTGGCAGGAGGCTGCATGGGCTTTCTTGTGTGGAATCTCAATCCCGCAAAGGTGTTCATGGGCGATACAGGCTCCATGTTCCTCGGCGGCTGCGTATGCGCCATGGGCTTTATCACCCATCAGCACTTACTTCTTGCGCTTATGGCGATAGTGTACATCTGCGAGGCGCTTTCGGTGGTTCTGCAGGTGATCAGCTTCAAGACCACAGGAAAGCGTATCTTCAAAATGTCCCCCATACATCATCATTTTGAAATGTGCGGCTTTTCCGAGTATAAGATAGTTATCACCTTTTCATCGGTGGGTCTTATCTGCGGAATACTCGGAAATGTGCTGTATAATATTTATCTGAAATAAGAACAGGATAATTCACAGGAAAGGAGGATCAATATGCCTGCTGCAAAAAAAAGCCGGAAGAAGCCCCGTAAGGAAAAAAAGTCATTTCTGCCCAATAACAAAGCTCTTTTCAAGGGACTTATCCCCAAGGACCCTGGGTTTGTCGCCCATCTTAACAGAATACGCATAGGCGATATAGATATCCCCTTTTTTATTCTTGTGTTCGTTCTTCTGGTCCTTGGAGTAATAATGATGTACTCCGCCAGCTATGCATGGGCGATAAAGGACAACGTTGCCCCCGATTATTACTTCATGCATCAGCTCCAGATGGCAGGAATAGGACTTGTTATCATGGCGATCGTCTCAAGCAAGCTCTTTGATTACCATATTCTCAAAAATCCATATGTCAACATCGGCTTTTTCTTTATCTGCACCGCACTGATGCTTATGGTTCATCTTCCTGTTTTCAAGCTTTCCACAGCTGACGCAAACAGATGGATAGACCTTGGATTTTTCAGCTTTCAGCCCTCGGAGCTCATGAAGCTGGCGGTGATCATACTTTTTTCAAGCATGATCTCCGCAAATCATCAGAAAATGACCACCTTCAAATACGGCATTCTTCCCTATCTTCTTGTGCTGGGCTTTGTCTGCATACTCACTATGCTCCAGAGACATCTTTCGGGAACCATAATCATCTGCATCATCGGCGTGGCAATGCTGCTGGTGGGCGGCTGCAATCCTAAGCATTTTGCCATACTTGTGCTCATTGCAATGGCTGCCGTTCCTCTTGGAATAATGATCCTCTATCAGACGGATAAGTTCGATTACATCAACGAGAGGATCATAAGCTGGTGGTACACCTTTGAACCCGAAAACAAGCAGATCGCATGGCAGACGAGAAATTCCCTCATCGCCATCGGCTCGGGAAATATTTTCGGTCTGGGACTGGGAAATTCAAGGCAGAAATTCCTCTATCTTCCCGAATCGAAAAACGACTTCGTGTTTGCCATTGTCTGCGAGGAGCTTGGCTTCGTGGGCGCTTCGGTCGTTATCCTGCTGTTTCTCATGCTGGTATTCCGAGGCTTTTCCATCGCAAGAAACGCTCCCGACAAATTCGGTATGCTCCTTGCCGCAGGTCTTTCCATTCAGGTTGGACTTCAGGCATTGCTCAATATCGCTGTTGTTACAAATACCATTCCCAATACGGGAATCTCGCTGCCGTTTTTCAGCTACGGCGGCTCTGCGCTTATCGTTCAGCTGGCTCAGATGGGGATTATTCTGAATATTTCAAGGCAGTCTATCCCCTCAAAGGAGGAGCCTGATTCGGATGACGCCGCCTCGGAGCTGGAAAAACGTCAGATAAAAGAAGCAAAGCGCCAGCTGGGCACCGCCGCAAAGGTGCGCAGAGTAAACAAAGAAAATCGCGATCATTAAAAAATCTTGCTTCAAATAGGAAAGGACTGTATAATATATGAAGGTCTTGCTTGCAGGCGGAGGAACAGCAGGTCATATAAATCCCGCCCTCGCCATCATATCCATAATCAGAGATCACTGCCCCGATGCGGAATTTCTCTATGCGGGCACTCCCAACGGAATGGAATCAAAGCTGGTTCCCATGGAGAATATCCCCTTTGCTCCCATTAAGGTCAGCGGATTTCAGAGGAAAATCACTCCCAAAAACATCGCAAGAAATATCAAAGCGGCAGCGTATCTCACCACCGCAGGTCATACCGCAAAAAAGATAATAAAGAACTTTTCCCCCGATATCGTTATCGGCACAGGGGGATATGTAAGCGGACCTATCGTTCTCGAAGCCGCAAAAATGGGCATTCCCACAGCCATACATGAGCAGAACGCCTATCCCGGAGTTACCACAAGGATACTTTCCAAAAAGGTGGACAGGGTCATGCTCACCATGGAGGAGGCTGCGGAATATTTCGATGAAAGCGTTAAATATGTTAAAACAGGTCTCCCAGTAAGAAAGGGCTTCAATAATTCCATGAGCAGAGCGGAAGCCAAAAAGCAGCTGGGTCTTGACGAAAACAGCATATGCATTTTCTCATGGGGCGGAAGCCTCGGCGCAGGCGCAATAAACGACTCCGCCATTGCCCTTATGAAATGGGAAAAGGAGTCGGGAGCAAAGATAACCCATATCCACAGCTATGGAAAAATGGGTCATGACACCTTTGAAAAAAGGCTTGCCGAGCAGAATATTTTCCCCGATACCGACCCTGCTCTTATCGTCAGGGAATACATACACAATATGGACGTATGCACCGCCGCAGCCGACCTTATCATCTGCCGCAGCGGAGCCTCTGCCATAAGCGAGCTTGAAGCAATGGGACGAGCTTCGGTGCTTATCCCCTCACCCGTGGTCGCAGGAAATCATCAGTACCACAACGCAATGGTTCTCGGAAAGGCAGGAGCTGCCGTTGTTATCGAGCAGAAGGATCTCACAGACGAGCTTATAATCGAAAAGGTGAAGGAGCTTGTCTCGGATACCAAAAAGCTCTGTGACCTTTCCCGAAAAGCCCATGAGCAGTGCATTACCGACACTCCCGACAGGATCTGGAGCGTCATTTCCGAGATAATGAGATAATCACCAACTTTGCATATCCGCATATTATAGCTTTATAAAGCTGTAAAGGAGCGTCGGATATGCAGAAGCTGATAATAGAGGGAGGAACGCCCCTTTTCGGGGAAATAAACACCCAAGGTTCCAAAAATGCAGTGCTGCCTGTGCTTGCCGCCTGCGTTCTCTGCGAAGGACAGGTGTTCCTGAAAAACTGCCCCTGCATTTCCGACAGGTATGCAGCGGCAAGGATACTCTCTGCTCTGGGCGCAAAAACCCATTCGGAGCAGGGCATGATGTCCGCCGACTGCCAAAGTATCACATCCTGCGAAATAGGCATGGGGCTTATGAAGGCAATGCGCTCCTCTATAATTTTCATGGGCGCACTGCTTGGCAGAATGGGTGAATGTACCCTCTGCTACCCCGGGGGCTGCAACTTAGGTCCAAGACCTATTGATATGCATATCGCCGCCATGAAGAAAATGGGTGTGCAGATATCGGATGAGCACGGCTTTATAAGCTGCAAGGCTCCCGACGGACTTAAAGGCTGCACACATTCCTTGTCCTTCCCGTCTGTAGGTGCTACGGAAAATATAATGCTTGCGGCAGTCTGCGCAGAGGGCGAAACTGTTATCTCCAATGCCGCAAGAGAGCCTGAGATATGCTGTCTCGGGGATTTCCTGAGAGCCTGCGGAGCAAAAATAATCGGCGACGGAGGCGGACGCATCGTTATTGAAGGCGTTGGCAGACTTATGCCGCCCTCCGAGCCATTTGAAATTATCCCCGACAGAATAGCAGCCGCAACCTATCTTTCCGCTGCTGCCTGCGCAGGCGGCGAGCTGCTCATAAGGAACTGCACTCCCGTTCATCTTGAAGCAGTCATACCCGTTTTTGAGCAGATGGGGTGCAGGATAAAGGTATTCGGCAGCAATATCTACATATACAAAAAGGGCAGGCTCAGCTCTGCCGACACCATCCGTACAATGGTTTACCCCGGCTTCCCCACCGATGTTCAGGCAATAGTCATGGCACCCCTGTGCACCGCTCAGGGAACCACCGTTTTCGTGGAGAATATCTTTGAAAACCGCTACCGCCATGCAGACGCATTATGCAGAATGGGTGCGGATATCCGAGCCGAGGGAAAGGTCGCCGTTGTAACGGGCGTTCCCGGGCTTTACGGCACAATTGCCGAAGCTCCCGATCTGAGAGGCGGCGCAGCTATCCTTTGCGCGGCGCTTGGAGCCGAAGGAGTCACCGAGCTGTCGGGAGTGAGCTTCATTGACAGAGGCTATGAGAATATTGAAGGCGTTCTTTCCTCCGCAGGGGCGAAAATATCCCGCATTACTGAGGAATGATGACATATATCACCGAAAGGAAGTTTAATTTTGAGCTATACCCGCAGGAAGAAAAAAAATCACAGCGCAATGGGCTTTGTGGTGTTCATATTCGCAGCGGCAATATTCCTGCTGCTTTCAACCACGGTTTTTTTCAATGTTGAGCATATCACCGTAGAGGGAGCATCAAACTACACCGCCGAGGAAATTATCGAAGCAAGCGGCATAAAGGCGGGAGATAATCTTGTCCGCACCTCCACCGACAAATGCGCAGAGCATATAGAGAGCCGCCTTGTTTACATAGAAAAAGCCAAGGTAACAAGGTCGTTCCCGAATACCATGGTGATAAACGTGGAAGCAAGCGTTCCCGCCGCAAATTTCATCACCGACAGCTATACCCTGCTTATAAGCAGCAAGGGAAAGGTTCTCGACAAGATACAGGAGCAGAAGGCAGGGCTTCTTAATTTCGTGGGAACAGACCCCAGCCCTGAGCTGATACCCGGAGCGCAGTTCAAGTCTGAAGACGAGCATAAGGACGCCGCTGTCAACAAGCTGATGGAATATTTCGGTGAAAACGACTCCGAACATATCACTAATGTGGACGTTACCGACCGCTCGGAGCTGAGCTACACCTATGATAACCGCATTACCGTCCGCCTCGGCTCCATAAACGACATCGACTACAAGATCAGCTTCTCCGAGGAGATCATCAGGACGAAAATAGGCGAAAAGACTGAGGGTATCCTCACCATACTTTCCGATTCCACAGGTGCCTCCTTCCTTGACAAGGAAAGCCTTGAGAATAACGCCCGCATATTCAATGAGAATATGGCAGAGCGTGCCGCCGCGGAAAACGGTACCGATGAAAGCGAGACGGAACCCGCCGAAGAGACCCGGTCTTCCGCAGCTTCCATGGAATAATTTTACTTATAAATTGTGAAATGTGAACAAAAACAGGCTCGCAGCATTATTTTTTTAAGCAAGAACGATTTTTTTAATAAAATCACTTGAAATCATTATTCTTTTGTGATATAATTTAAATTGTATAATAGTTTGAAAAAATCTGCATTTATATATATAATACAGGAGGAAGTAAAATGGCGATCATGGTTGATACCGAAAAAAACACCTACGATGAGATAATTAAGGTTGTCGGCGTAGGCGGCGGCGGCGGAAATGCCGTAAACCGCATGGTTGACGAAGGAATACAGGGAGTTGAGTACATCACCGTCAATACAGACGCAAGAGCGCTCAATTCTTCAAAAGCAGAGACAAAGGTTCAGATCGGCGTTAAGCTCACCAACGGCAAGGGCGCAGGCGCAAAGCCCGAGGTAGGCGCAAGCAGCGCAGAGGAGAACAGAGACGAGATCAAGGCAGCTCTTAACGGCTCCGATATGGTATTCATCGCAGCAGGTATGGGCGGCGGCACAGGCACAGGCGCAGCTCCCATCGTTGCCGAGATAGCACAGGAGCTTGGCATACTCACCGTTGCTGTTGTCACAAAACCCTTTGAATTTGAGCAGAAGGCGAAAATGCGTCAGGCTGAGGCAGGTATCGCCGAGCTTAAAAAGCACGTTGACTCCCTTATCGTTATCCCCAACGAACGCCTCCTCCAGAGTTCCGAAAAGGAACTTACCATGAGAGAGTCCTTCGCTCTTGCGGATAATATCCTCAAGGTAGGCGTAAAGTCCATCGCAGAGCTTATCACTGTTGAGGGCGACATCAACCTTGACTTTGCAGACGTAAAGACCACTATGAAGGACGCAGGCTATGCTCATATGGCTATCGGTCACGGC
>JAGBFZ010000437.1 GCA_018110855.1 Oscillospiraceae bacterium | reverse complement strand
TGAATATCCCGTTAATTAAAAAATGCGGCAAAGCAGCTTATCCCAAGCTGTTATGCCGCATAATTTATTTCACAATTTTTTCCTCATTGAAATATGAGGACAGTATTCGTCAAGATATTCCTCACCGAAAGGGGAGTAGCCAAGCTTTTCATAAAAGCCCATAGCCCTTACCTGAGCCGAAAGCTCTGTTTCATGACCGCCTTGCTCCCGAGCCTTGTTTTCAAGAGCCTTGACTATCCTTTCACCCAATCCCTTTCCTCGAAACGGCTTTAGTACAGCTATCCTGCCTATAATAAAGCATTTGCTGTCATTCGAGTACAGCCGTCCGCAGGCTGCGGGAATGTTTTCATCCGTAAATAAAACCGCATGAAAAGCATATGTGTCAACAGAGTCAAATTCATTTTCAAAGCCCTGCTCCTCCATAAAAACAGCTTTTCTAATCAGAACAGCTTCGGGAGCAGCTTCAATGCCTTGCGTAATGCGTATCTCCATTACAGCACCTTTGACAGGAAATCCTTAAGACGAGGATTCTTAGGATCACCGAAAAATTCCGCAGGCGCACCCTGTTCAAGCACATTGCCGTCCGCCATGAACAGCACTCGGGAGGCAACCTCACGGGCAAAGCCCATCTCATGGGTAACGACCACCATTGTCATGCCCTCTTCGGCAAGCTCCTTCATAATTCCAAGAACCTCGCCGACCATTTCAGGGTCGAGAGCCGATGTCGGCTCATCGAACAGCATAACATCGGGATTCATAGCCAGTGAGCGTGCAATAGCGATTCTTTGCTTCTGACCGCCCGAAAGCTGAGACGGATAATTTTCCGCCTTGTCCAGCAGTCCCACCATTCTGAGCAGCTCTTCTGCTTTAACATCCGCCTCGTCCTTTGTCATAAGCCCCAGCTTGACGGGTGCAAGAGTGATATTTCCACGAATAGTGAGATTAGGAAAAAGATTGAAATGCTGAAAAACCATTCCCATTTTCTGTCTCATGTGATTAAGCTCTTTTTCCTTTGCATGAGTGATATCAGTGCCGTTAAAAATTATCTTGCCCGAGGTAGGCTTTTCAAGGAGATTCAGGCATCTGAGAAATGTACTTTTTCCCGAGCCTGACGGACCGATGATAACCACCTTTTCACCCTTGTCAATATTTTCGGAAACGCCCTTTAATATCTCAAGCTCCCCGAAGGACTTGTACAGCTTTTCAACGCTTATCATTTGCCGCAAGCCTCCTTTCGAGACGGGATACAAAGTGAGTAAGGATCATAACGATAACAAGATATATGAGTGCCACAGCAAGAAGCGGCAAAAACGGTTCATATGTATTTGCACGGATAGTATCTCCGCCCTTAGTAAGATCCTGAACGGCAATGTAGCCCGCAACAGAAGTTTCCTTGAGCAGAACGATAAACTCGTTTGCAAGAGAGGGGAGAACGTTTTTGAACGCCTGCGGAAGAACGATATAGCACATGGTCTGCGAGTAATTAAGACCCAGAGCGGAGCCTGCCTCAAACTGACCGTTATCCACAGCCATAATGCCCGAGCGGACAATTTCCGCAACATAAGCGGCAGAATTAAGCCCGAATGCCAGCACTGCAGCAAATATCTTATCAACCTGCACCGATGCAAAAATAACGAAATAAATGATAAGAAGCTGAACGACCACGGGTGTTCCGCGGATAACCGTCAGATATATCTTTGCAAAGAAATTCAGCACTCTGAGCTTACCCGTTTTGTCATGGGTGGAACGGATAATGGCTATCAGAAATCCCAGAGCCATTCCTAAAAGAACTGCAAAAATGGTGATAGTCAAAGTATTTTTCAGACCGTTTGTCAGATATTTCCAGCGGTCGTCCTGAATAAAGGTCTTATAAAATTTATCCGCAAATTCTTTTAATATGATTTCAATTTCCAATATATCACACCTTACTTTAAAAAACGGCTGTCCGCAAAGCTGAGGACAGCCGTTTGAAATGATCTTATTTTCTGACGATGATAACCTGAGTTGCAGTGGTGTAGGGATCGGTAAAGTTTACGTTTTCAAGTCTTTCTTCGGTAACAGTCATGCCTGCTGCGCCAACGTCCGCCTTGCCCGAATCAACAGCAGCAATAATGGAATCAAACTCCATATTGTCTACCTGAAGCTCCATTCCGAGAATATCGCATACAGCAGTCATCATGTCAACGTCAAAGCCCACAACGTTCTCGCCGTTCATGGATTCATAGGGAGGGAACTCAGCATTTGTTGCCATAATGAGCTTGCCGTTGCTTCTGTCAACGCCCTCGGGAGAAGTGTAAGGAGTCTTTCCCGCTTCCTCGCCGATCCAATTTGCCTTGATGGAATCAAGTGTGCCGTCAGCCTTGAGCTGAGCCAGAGCACCGTTTATCTTTTCGGTAAGCTCGTCATTGCCCTTCTTAACCGCAATTGCGTATTCCTCAACAGCGAAATTTTCCTCAAGAATAGTAAGATCGCTGTTGTTCTGAACGTAAACCTTAGCAGGCTCTGCGTCAATAAGAACTGCGTCAACCTTGCCTTGCTTGAGAGCCTGAACAGCGTCAGCACCCTTATTGAAGCGCTCAACCTTGTCAGTTACATCAGAGGCATAAGCATCGCCTGTGGTACCCAGCTGAACGCCGATGACCTTGCCGTTTAGGTCATCAAGGGAAAAAACAGTGTTTTCAGGAATACTTCCGCAGCCTGCAAGAAGCGCAGCGGACAGAGCGGCAGCAGCTGCAGCAGCAAATATTTTTGATAATTTCATGATTAACTTCCTTTCAAAAGAAATTGATAACAAACCAACTATTATTATAATACGAATTTCAGATAAATTCAAGGGATAATAATGTTATTTTACATTTTACTAAAAAAGAATATATATTATCTTATAGTAATTGCATCTGAAAAAATATCTCCCGCAGAAAAACAAAATTTTCTGCGGGAGAAGATGCTTTAAATACAGCTCATGAAAAGAAATAGTAGATGTTATTGGATATTCTCTTGTTCGGAGCTTTCCTCTGTTTTTTCGGAAGCGGCATTATCAACATTTTCAAAGGTCTCCGGGATAAATTCGTTCTCATCGGCAAGATGCAGCTCCTGTTATTCCTCTTCGGGAGCTTCGGGAGGAAATACTCCGTTTTTAAGCTGCTCAAGAGTAATTTTAGCATTATCTGTCAGTCTGTCCTCATATGGCTCAAAGGAAGCAAAAAAGGCCTTCCATTTCTTCTCGAATATGGGATCAGAAGCCTCAGCATTGTTCTGAGGAGCGATCTTCCGCCATTCACGGCTGATAAGGGACATTATGAATTTATCCAGCCGTTCCTCGATCATTTCCTTGTATTCCGATGGAGTAGGGTGACGGAATCTGTGAAGACCTTCGATCTTGATAAGCTCATCAAGATTTTTCATTATCGAATCATATTTTTTAAACAGCAGGCTGATATTAGTGACCTTATTAATGCT
>JAGBFZ010000436.1 GCA_018110855.1 Oscillospiraceae bacterium | reverse complement strand
TCTGCTGGGCTACGACCATGTAGACAGCGAGGAGGACGAAAAGCTGATGTTCGGCAAGCAGGACAAGGTACTTGAAAAGCTTGGTATCACCCGCGAGGCATGATATGAAAAAGTTTCTGAAAGGCTTTGTTTATGCAGGTCGTGGCTTTGTGTGCTGCCTTAAGGAGCGTAATTTCCGCTTTCATCTGTGTGCTGCGGCACTTGTGATATTTGTTGCGGCAGGTTTTTATGAGCTTTCCCGTGGCGAATGGGCGGTGCTGCTGCTCACCATAGGTTCGGTTACTTCTTTAGAGGCTGTGAACACAGCTCTTGAAAAGCTCTGCGACAGAGTGGATAAGGAGTATAACGAACTTATCCGCGGCTGCAAGGATTGCTCAGCGGCAGCTGTACTGATAGCGGCAATAGCGGCAGTTGGTGTAGGAATAGCGCTTTTCGGAGATGCTGAGAAGCTCCGCGCGATGCTGCGATACTTTTTCTGCGATGCTCTGCACGCTGTATTATTGCTGCTTGCGATTGCGGGTGCGGCGATGGTGGTGTTTATTCCCGAAAGAAATAACAAAAAGGACGGTAAATAACTTGCCGTCCTTTATTATATTATTCTGTTTTTCCAAGCTGCGCCGAGATGTATTTTGCCACCTCGTTCTGAGGAATGCCCAGCACGAAAGAAAACTCGTGGTCAATAAGAGCTTCGGCGGCTTTCATTGCTTTTTCGTCAGCGGCAAGCAGCTTTTTGCCCTGCGACAGACGCTCCTGCTTTTCCAGATACAGCGAATGCAGCATACTGATGATGCGGCGATGATCGCCGCTATTCAGGATCTCGTTGAATACATCCTTGCGGCGGTCTTCATTGTTGCCCCAGTCAGGCTGTTCACCTTTCATACCGTCGATAAGCTGATGTATCTCATCCTTTGTGAGCAGGCGTCTCAGCTTTGCTTCGGCAAACTCTCTTGGCACATAATATCTGGCGCTGCCGCCGTCCGCAGGGACGAGCACGCAGTATTCCTTGCAAGTTACGTTATCAAAGCTTTTATTTTCAAAGCCCTCTATCCTGCATATCTCAGTGGAACGATATATGACGAAATTTCCAGTCTGAAGCTCCATATTACCTCCGTTTTCCCTGTCCCGAAAGGAACTCCGCGCATTATGAGCGCATTTTGTGTCATTATATTAATTTTACCACATCAGCAGATCGTTTTCAAAGGCAATTATCCACAAGAATTTCTGAAGAATATCTGTCCATAATAAACAAAACCGCCGCTCGGTATCCTCCGAACGGCGGCTGATATTATGTCACACGATTACGCGCAAAGACTGCGAAGCCACTCACAAAGAGCACTGAAGTCACAGCAGAATGTAAAGAAATTGCACATTATGTTGAACCTCCTCTTTTTATTTCCCGAGGCTTACCGGTACTCCCTCGGGATGCTTTAATTATACCATGCTGTGCGCCTTGTTTCAATGCAAAAATATAACCATCACAGGGGCATTTTTCATCTGTTTGCAACCTTTTCCGCGCCCATCCCGTATTATATATTAGAAGCATTTTCCTCTTGACAGTAATAGGATAAAATGCTACAATATTATATAGATTTATTCGTTCTACGGCAATATTCATTCAGAAAGGATAAAAAATGGGGAAGATAAATAAGAAGCTGCATAAGCTGGGCAGAGTTGCTCTGGCGTGCGTTGTTGCATTCAGTGCGATGATCGCTCCCGATCTGTCTGTGAACACTCTGGCTACCACCACAGCGGATTTCGATCAGCTGATAGCTGAATACGAAAAGAAAGCGGAGGACGCCAGAAAGGATATCGAAAAGCTGGAAAGTGAGATCGACGGTCTTACAGGCGATCTTGCGGAGAATGAGGACGCAATAGCGCTGATAGAGCAGCAGATATCTAACTATGAGGATGAGATAGAGAATTACGGCAACCTTATCACCACAACACAGCAGAAGATCTCCACTAAGGAGCAGGAGCTGCGTGAAAAGGATCTTGAAATATATGATAAGGAAATAGCTATCGAACAGACCCGCGCCGAGATAGTGCGCCTTGAGGAGGAGAATGACGCCAATCTAAAGAAGTTCGCAAAGCTTATCCGTGCGCTTTATATGAATGATGCCAGTGACAGCATGCCTGTCCTCAATGGCTCTGACGACTGGTATGATTTCTTCGTTTATGTTGATGTGGTACAGAGCATCGGCGAGCAGAACATGG
>JAGBFZ010000435.1 GCA_018110855.1 Oscillospiraceae bacterium | reverse complement strand
GTTACCGATGAAGAGGGTATCAAAATTCATTTCATATTCTGATGAAAAAACCGTCGGAGAGGAACGGTATTCTCCGGCGGTATATTAAGGAAAGTATAGTATATATCTTGTGAGTATAGGCACGCCAATTAGTAACAGTATGACCGAACTCTACACTCTTATGAGATATTTGCAGGCGGGAATGCTGAAAGACCTCGGTATCAACCATTTCGATGAATGGGCTGCGGATTTCGGAGAGGTCAAAACCGATTATGAATTAAAGCCCGAATCTGATGGAAAGTATCAGCTGAAAACATGTTTTGCAAAATTTACAAACCTTCCCGAATTGATGGCGATATTCAAAGAAGCTGCCGACATTCGGACGGCTGACACACTTGACCTTGAAAAGCCAAAAGCAGTTGTAACGGAGGTGGTCGCAAAGCCGTCAAAGATACAGAAAAGATCAATTAAATCTCTCGGAAAGAGAGCGACAAAGATACGCAACGGCAATGTTGACCCCCGTGATGATAATATGCTCAAGATAACGTCTGATGGCAGAAAGATAGGTCTTGACCAGCGTTTGCTCAATCCTGCACTGCCCGATGACCCCGAAAGCAAGGTAAATCTGTGCGTAGGAAATGTGTTTGACATATATTCACAGACTGCTGACAAGCGCAGTACGCAGTGTATTTTCTGCGACCTTTCTACTCCGAAATCCGAAACACGTCAGGACAGATTTTTCATTTATCGTCCTAACAGCAGCAAGGAACTTGGATATGATATTGTTCGCAAAAAGACAGGAATAAAGAAGGATATGGATTTTGCGGAGATTAAGAAGCACGTTGACAAGAATGCCACCGAGGACGAGGACAAGCTGAGAAATGGCGATATTGCAGTAATTCGCAGACCTTCCGATGATATGACAAAGATAATATCCGAAGCTGCCATTTTTGAAAACGGCAAATTCAATCCCGTGAATTCGGAAGAGCTGCTTGAAAAGCTTGCAATGTCACCCGTGGAGGAAATGCCGCCGAAGGAATTCAATGTTTATGACGATATAAAGGACAAGCTTGTTGCAAAGGGGGTTCCCGAAAAGGAAATAGCATTTATTCACGATTATGACACTCCCGAACAGAAGCAGAAGCTTTTCAATCAGATGAACGCAGGCGAGGTTCGCATTCTCCTTGGTTCGACTGCTAAGTGCGGTGCAGGAATGAACGCACAGCAGAAAATGATTGCCCTGCACCATTTGGACGCACCAATGCGCCCTTCGGATATGGAGCAAAGGAATGGACGTATTGAACGTCAGGGCAATGAAAATCCCGAAGTGCAGATATTCCGCTATGTTACCGATAAAACGTTTGATGCGTACCTTTATCAGATGTTGGAAAATAAGCAGCGTTTCATTTCACAGGTAATGACATCGAAAACTCCCGAAAGAACTTGTGCCGATATTGACGAGCAGGCTCTTGATTATGCAGAAGTAAAGGCACTCTGTGCAGGCAACGTTCTTATCAAGGAAGAAATGCAGCTTCAGACACAAATCAAGGAACTGAAATCGGAAAAATCCCGCTATTCCGAAAAGATATATGAATTGCAGGATAATATCCGAGTGAAAATCCCCGCTTCGATACAGGCAGCCGAGCTGCACATAAAGCATTGCAAAGCCGATTTTGAAATCGCTATTTCGTCCCCAAAGGTAAAAACTGAGGAGGGCAAGGAGGTATATCCAATAAAGATAGGCGATAAGGTTTATACCGACCGTGCAGAAGCGGGAGAAGCTTTAAAAGAAGCAATTTTGAAAACAATCGGACGTTCTGCCGAAGGAAAGACCGTTCCAATCGGTGAATATCGTGGAATGAAGCTGTCAGTATTGTTTGATTCTG
>JAGBFZ010000434.1 GCA_018110855.1 Oscillospiraceae bacterium | reverse complement strand
GAGATGTATGTGCTCGATCCGAGAATTGCGAAAGCTCACGAAGAGGGGGATATCCATATACATGATATGGACTATTATACCCTGACTGCCACCTGCTGTCAGATAGATCTGATAAAGCTGTTTAAGAACGGTTTTTCATCGGGACAGGGGAATTTCAGAGAACCGAATGATATATCCTCCTATTCAGCCCTTGCTTGTATCGCAATTGAATCAAGCCAGAACGATATGCACGGAGGTCAGAGTATTCCCAATTTTGATTATGCAATGGCTCAAGGCGTTGCTAAGACCTACAGAAAGAAATACAGGGATAATGAAGCCCGCTGCCTTGAGCTGCTCTGCGGTCTTGAAAACGGTTATGAAACAGCTGAAAAAATCGCCCAAGAGATATGTTCCGAAAAGAATATTTATCCCGTTCTTGATAATAATAACGGCTATAAAGAGGCTGAATTTCCGAAGCTGCTTGACATTGCTGATAAGGAAACTGCGGAGCGTATCCAGTCCTATTGCTCTGCTGCCGCTGCCCGTGAGACAGACCGTGCGGTTTATCAGGCAATGGAGGCTCTCATTCATAATCTTAATGCCATGAACAGCCGTGCAGGCGCTCAGCTTCCTTTTTCATCCATAAATTACGGAACAGACACCTCCACAGAAGGAAGAATGGTCATTAAAAACATTCTGCTTGCAAATGAAGCGGGTATCGGAGACGGTGAAACTCCTATTTTTCCCATCCATATTTTCAAGATCAAAGAGGGGATAAATTATAACCCGGAAGATCCGAATTACGATCTTTTCAAGCTGGCATGCCGGGTTTCGGCAAAGCGGCTGTTCCCGAATTTCTCTTTTATTGACGCTCCCTTCAATCTGAAATATTACAAGGAAGGGGACTATAATACAGAAATTGCCACCATGGGCTGCCGCACAAGAGTTATCGGCAATCATTACGACCCGGAGCGTGAAATCGTAACGGGAAGAGGCAATCTCAGCTTTACCTCGGTAAATCTTCCCAGACTTGCCATCAAAGCAAACGGAAATGTGGGTGCCTTTTTTGACAGCCTTGAGGAGATAATGGATATGGTATGCGGGCAGTTAATGCACAGATACCGTATTCAGGCACAGAAGCGGGTGAGAAATTACCCATTTCTCATGGGACAGGGCGTGTGGATTGATTCTGATAAGCTGGGTCCTGATGATACTGTGGGAGAAGTACTGAAGCACGGCACTCTTTCCATGGGATTTATAGGTCTTGCCGAATGTCTCAAGGCTCTTATCGGAAAGCATCATGGTGAGTCCGAGGAAGCAAGAGCATTAGGAATGGAGATCATTACCCGTATGAGACAGCGCATGGATGAGGAAACTATACGAACAGGAATGAATTTCTCTCTCCTTGCGACTCCGGCAGAAGGACTTGCCGGAAAATTTGTCCGTATCGACAGAAAAAGATTCGGAATTATTGATGGTGTGACCGACAAAGAATATTATACAAATTCCTTCCATGTTCCCGTATATTACAAGCTCAGCGCATTTGAGAAAATTAAGATAGAAGCACCTTACCACGAGCTTACCAATGCAGGCCATATCAGCTATGTGGAGCTTGACGGTGATCCTGCAAATAATCTTGAGGCTTTTGAAAAGATCGTCAGGTGCATGAAGGAATCGGGCATCGGCTATGGCTCAATAAATCACCCTGTGGACAGAGATCCTGTCTGCGGATACACAGGTATAATCGGCGATGTCTGCCCCAAGTGCGGCAGACGTGAGGAAGAACACAGCTATATTCACGAAAGGATAAGAAGAATTGCTCACTGATACGGAAAATAACACTTATCTGCGCATTGCGGGGATCACAGATGACTCCATCGTGGACGGCCCGGGGATCAGGCTGACGATTTTTGTTCAGGGTTGTCCCCATAACTGCGAGGGCTGTCACAATCCCCAGACCCATGATTTTTCGGCAGGAACTGAAATATCAATTGCAGAAATAATGGTAAAGATCAGTGCAAATCCTCTGCTTGACGGAGTAACGTTCAGCGGGGGAGAGCCATTCTGTCAGGCGAAGGCATTATCACGGCTCGGTTCAATGATACGGAAAAAAGGGCTTGATATCATTGCCTACAGCGGCTATACCTATGAATATCTGAAGTCTCATGCGGACTGTGAAAACTATTTTGATGATCTCCTGAACGTCTGCGATTATCTTGTAGACGGACCGTTTATCCTTGCAGAAAGAAACATTGATCTGAGATTCCGAGGAAGTGCAAATCAGAGGATCATAGATTTAAAGAAAACAGCCAAAGAGGGAAGAATGATTACAGCAGAGCTGTAATATACAGAAAAGAGGGACGGCATGAAATTCAGAGTATTATTATTCACCTCAGTACTTGCAATGCTGTCTCTATGCGCCTGCGGAGCGGGCGATGACGGCGCAGACGGAGAATTTTATGCGGTGATCTCCGATAATCCCAAAAATCTTGATCCTCAGATGGCAGAGGACAGCCAGTCCATGTTTGTAATAAGAAATACCTTTGCTTTGCTTATGGATATGGACGGAGACGGACGGCTGATAAACGGCTCTGCAAAGAATTACAGTGTGTCCGAAGATGGTCTGACCTATACATTTGAATTAAGGGAAGGACTTTTCTGGTTCGGAATGAGCGGAAAAGACGGTGTTCCTCTGACCGCTTACGATTATGAATACGCTTTCCGAAGAATTTATGACTCATCTACTCATTCACCTTATGCGGAGCTTTTTTCATGCATAAAAAACAGCATGGCAGTTTACGACGGAGCAAAAAATGAAGCCGAGCTTGGAGTAACTGCAAAGGATG
>JAGBFZ010000433.1 GCA_018110855.1 Oscillospiraceae bacterium | reverse complement strand
TGTCCTTGAACTGAAAATCCATCGAAACATTTCCTTTCCCCTCGGGGGAGAAATAATTTAACGTCAATGCTCACCAAAAGCCGTCATTTAATATATTAACCGATAAATCCAAATAATTCAAGTGGGTTTTCAAATTTTTTTAAGAAATCAGCATTTTTAACGTACTTTTCGTGATAATACCGGAAAAATATGTGCTTAATATGTAAATTATTGCCCCAACGCCGCAGGAAACAGCAGTAGAAATAAGTATATTTCCATGTTCTGACAGTCGGCTGCAGGTCAGAAAAGCCGCCGCCCCGCACAGCAGACCGCATGAAAAAATTTTCAGAAACGAATAAAAAAATCCTCGTCCGTCAAATCCGCCATGCTTTGAAAGCATTATCAGAGAACATATACAGATAAAAATATAGCACATAAGAGTCGCAATAGCCGCCCCTGTTACCCCCAGTCTCGGGTCTGCGGTGAGAAAAATGTTTCCGAAAAGCTTTACCGCCGCACCCACCGCCATTATTTTCACAGGTATATCAGCCCTGTCAGCCGCCTGAAGCACCGCAAATGCCGCCGAGGATATGCACACAAATGGCACAGCTATTCCAAGAACAATCATTGCGTTCACGCATACGGATATCTCAAGCTCCCTGCCGCCGAAAAGGGTACTGAGGATCGGCTCCGCAAGTGCTGCAATTCCGAGACCCGCAGGCACCGAGGCAAGCGCCGCCGCAAGCACAGCGCCACCCGAACATTCCCCCAGCCTTTTGATATCTCCCTCCGCTTTTGCGGCTGCAGCGGCAGGGAGCATACTTTTACCGAACATATTCGTCACCGATGGAACAAGGTTGAAAACCGTCACTGCAAGCCCCGTAAAGCTTCCGTAAATGAAATTCGGGATATCGCTGTAAGCTATTCCCGCTCCCAGCAGGTCGGAGAATATCCACGGAGCGGTCTTAGTGAGCGTTCTGAGAGAACGCATGACCGTCACAAGATCTATGAGAGATGTGAGGTTTATCACAAGAGCACCCACAGCCGCAGGAACAGCCGTCCTCAGAAGCTCTTTCCTTATCCTGACTGTTTCCCTGTGTGGGAGCCTGTCCGATCTTGGAATATCATCGTGCCTGTCTCTTATGATCATGTAAATAAGCCCCGCAAAGGAGGATAAGGTTATCCCGAAAACTGCCGCTGCCGCACTGTATGGCAATGCTGCCTCCGAAGCGGATATTCCAAGCCGCTCACAGCCTGTGATACGAAGAAAAAGCTCAGGTCTGTTTTCAGACAGCCATAAGCATCCGCCGCACAGGGAAAGCCCGAAAATAAGCTTTGCACAGGCTTCTATTACCTGAGAAACGGCAGTGGGATACATATTTCTCATGCCCTCCGAGCACCCTCTGTAAACGGATACAAGGCACCCTGCAAGGACCGAGGGAGCTATTGCCATTACTGCAGGCACAGCAGGGATATCCCCCGAAACAAACCTGCACAGCGGATATGCTCCAAGCAGTATGACGGCAGTTCCTACAAGTCCCACAAGCCCGAAAAGGGAAAGGGCTGTCCGTTTTACAGCGTCGGTCTCCCCCTCCCGTCCCCTTGCGGCGGCGGCTGAGACCGAGCGTGCCGCAGCAGCGGGAAGTCCCGTTACCGAGACCGCATACACGGGCATAAAGATACCGTATGCTGCCGAAAAATAGCCCATTCCCGTTCCCCCGAGCATATTTGCCAAGGGTATTCTGAACAATGCTCCGATGATCTTAACTATAACGGCTGAAGCGATAAGCACCGCCGAACCATAGAGAAATCCCTGCTTTTTCAAACCACCACTCCCGATCAAGACGCATTTTTTATGGATTACTGTAAAATATATGTTGCCTTTTCGGAAAATATGTGGTATAATTAGAAACGTACATATATACGGCTTACCACCGTTCAAATTATAAACAGGAGTCTGATATATTTATGAATTATGTATTTTCGGATAAGATATCGGGTCTCAAGCCCTCGGCTATCAGAGAGATACTTAAAGCCACTGCCGACCCGAATATAATTGCCTTTGCCGCAGGAAATCCCGCTCCCGACGCATTTCCCGTTGATGTTATCAAGAAGATAACCGAGGATATTCTTGAGAAAAACCCCATTGCCGCTCTTCAATACGGCGCGACCGAGGGCTATACTCCCCTGAGAGACGCAGTTAAGAAGCGTCTTGCCTCACAGGGCAGCTTTTCTGACAGGGACGAGCTTATCATCACCTCGGGAGGACAGCAGGCATCCGAGCTTTCCTGCAAGATATTTTTAAATGAGGGTGACACACTTATCTGCGAAAGTCCCAGCTTTATCGGCTGCTTAAACGCATTCCGCTCCTATAACGCCAATCTTGCGGGAGTGGAGATGGACGATGAGGGCATAAGCCTTTCGGGACTTGAGGAAGCCGTGAAAAACAACAAAAACTGCAAGCTCCTTTACATTATTCCAAATTTCCAGAATCCCTCGGGAAGATGTATGTCCGCTGCCCGCAGAAAGGCGGTTTATGAGTTTGCCTGCAGGCACGACCTTGTTATTATCGAGGATAATCCATACGGCGAGCTGAGATTTGACGGGGAGGACATTCCCTCCGTAAAATCTCTTGATACCGAGGGCAGAGTTATCTATGCGGGCAGCTTCTCCAAGGTGGTATCACCGGGCATGAGAGTGGGCTTCATCGCTGCCGCTCCCGAGATAATCTCAAAAATAGTAGTATGCAAGCAGGTCTCCGATGTTCACTCAAACATTCTCGCTCAGATGATATGTCACAGGATACTCACCGAATACGATTTTGAAGCACACATTGCTGAGCTGAAAAAGATATACAAGAGAAAATACACCATTATGGCAGAGGGAATAAAGAAATATTTCTCCTCAAAGGTCACAGTCACCGAGCCTCCGGGCGGACTTTTCATCTGGGGAACCCTTCCCGAGGGCAGCGATATGCTTGATTTCTGCAAAAAGGCGATCGAGCGCAAGGTCGCAGTCGTTCCCGGAACTGCTTTCCTTACCGATGAAAACGCAAATACCACAAGCTTCAGAATGAATTTCTCTACTCCCTCCGACGAACAGCTCACAGAGGGATGCAGGATACTCGGACAGCTCACAAAGGAGCTTTACGGAGAATAATCACCCGAAAGGAATGTATGAAAATCAAAGATTTTCATGCCGAGTTTTGTGTTT
>JAGBFZ010000432.1 GCA_018110855.1 Oscillospiraceae bacterium | reverse complement strand
GAAATGCTTGTCTACACCTGCAATATGACTGTGGACGTGCTGAATTTTGATGAATCCATTGAACAGTTCAAGGAAAGCCTTGACAGCTTCGGAGGATTTGTTGAGACGGAGAATTACAGTGACGGCGGCGGAAGCAACAGATGGTACAATGAAAATGAGGAAAAATGGCAGAGCTATTCGGCAACGGTGCGTGTTCCCAGCTCGGAATATGACGCCTTCTGCAAGGCTGCGTCAGAGCTTGGAGATCTTCGCAGCAAAAATGCTTCCGTTGAAAATGTGAGCAGCGAATACTATGATCTTTCCACAACTCTTGAAATATATGAGGCAAAGGAGCAAAGGTACATAGAGCTTCTTGCGGATATCACCAATGATGAGTACGCTGTTACGGTAGAAAAGGAGCTTACCGAGCTGCAGATACAGATAGCTAAGATAAAGACACGCATGAATCAGATCCGTACTGATGTTGCATATTCCTTTGTTAATATTTCCATCAACGAGGTAAAGGAATACAAGGCTGAGCCTGTTAAAACAGACACATTCGGGGAGAGACTCAAGAATACCATTTCCGAAACTGCTTCTGATTTTCGCATTTTCCTTGAGGGGCTTCTGTTCCTTATAATTTCGCTGTTCCCATATCTTGTTCTTATCGGTATTATTGTATTTATCATTATTTCTATAAGAAGAAAAATTAAGAAGAAAAAGGCTATGGCATCGGAAAAGGAAAACATTCCTGTACAGGAGAATAACAAATCCGAGGAAAATAAAACAGAATAAATAAAAAATCAAGCCTCAGCGGAAATACTCTGCTGAGGCTTGATCCATGTTAATTCATTACATTGTTCATTTTCTCGGATACGTCGGTAACGCGTCTTATCAGCTCATGGATATCCGTTCCCGTTTTTCCTGTGGATTCAACGGAATCACGGAGCTTGATGAGAATATCCGAAAGCTCTTTGATCTCTGCGATAATATCGGTAATGTTGCTGTTTACTATGCCTGTTTCCTCGGAAACCTTGCTATAGCTGGTAATAAAGCTCTTGGTGGCGTTCTGGGTCTTATCCGCAAGGCTTCCGACTTCTCCCGCAACTACGGCAAAGCCTTTTCCTGCTGCTCCTACATGGGCTGCTTCGATGGATGCATTGAGAGAAAGCAGCTTTATCTGCAAAGCGATATCCTGAATTATTCCCGAGCTGTTGTTATATTCCTCGTTGATGGAATTGATCTGTACAATATTTGCAGACATTGTATCGCTGAGCTTCTGAAGCTCGGAAACGATCCTGTTAACTTCTTCAATAAGATTAACATTTTCCTGTGAATCTGCTACGATCTTATCCGTATTTTGAGATACAAGCCTTATATCGCTGTTCAGAGCCGCTGTAAGTTCGTTGATATCGCTGTTTGCACGGAGAATATTTTTATTTGCCTGCTGTATTTTGGCATTTTCCTCAAGATTCTGCTTCAGAATGTACTGATGGCAGTTATCGGGGGAGTTAAGCCCCTTTGCCACTGCGTTTGCCATTTCTGTGCAGGTGGAATAACCGCATGCCTGACAGTCGAAATGCCGTTCCTCCTCAGTCTCCTTATACAAAGCAGAGAAAGCCTTAGTTACGTCATTTTGAGTAACGGGCTTAACATCGAGAGACTTGGGCGTATAGGAACGAAGAAAATCCTCAAGCTTCAGGCTTGAATCAAAATGCTTGTACTGCTTGCTCTTGTTGAGCATTGTCTGCTTTGCCTGCCTTGAGAAGGAATCTGCCTTGATCTCTTCCATGATCTCAACTATCTCATATTTGTTATGCTTTTTCGGAACTCCCGGTCCGACTGTACAGCCGTAATCACAGGAAAGCACGTCAAATACATCGGGACGGGATCTTTCGGGTGTATCAAGATATTTTTCAAGGTCGTGATAAACATGGGGCACTCCTTCGGAGTTCATCACTCTGAGAGAGGGATCAACAAGCTTCAGACATTCCTTGAGCCCCCCCGGCATGGGATATATTGCGCCGCTGTATGAGGGAAGTCCGTCAAATTCAAAGGTGCTGCTGTCGAGACGGATATTATTTTTTGAGATGAATTTTTCAAGCTGAGCGAAGGTGACATTATATTCCACAACGCCTGTGTCGGTAAATTCCGTTTTCTTTGCGATACAGGGGGATAGAACTGCAATTGCGTTGCTGTCCTTTACATATTTCTGATGTATATCGCTCCGCAGAGAATCGGGCTGTGAACGGGGGAAAGATAGGGGATAAGCTCATGCTTATATTTCAGGATATAATCGGTAAGAGCTGCACAGGGCTGTGAAATGATCTTTCCGACCTTTTTCTCTGCAACAGCTTTCAGGTGCATATATGTGCATATATCCGCTCCAAAGGAAACATCATATATTTTATCCGCACCCATTTTGCGGATAAAATCGAGTACCTGCCGCCAGTTATTACGAAACGCGACCTTTACCGCAGGAGCAACAAGAACGGTTATCTTCTTTCCCTTTTTCAGATCAGCAAACATACGGT
>JAGBFZ010000431.1 GCA_018110855.1 Oscillospiraceae bacterium | reverse complement strand
GCTCGACAAATTGGAATTTGCGGGGGACGCCCCGCGGCGAGGTCGCGTTGTTAGTTTGTAAGGATTTGTTAGTTTTGTCACCGCGCCGACAGGTTTTGTATCATCTCAAAACCGTTTAAATTCACACCCCCACTTCAGACCGAAACTTCATGACAGATATTGCGGAACGTAAATCGGGAAAACTCAAATGTAGGGAAATAGGCGAAGAAATTGGAACAAAACCAATTGACAGCAAGCACGACAAACAAATCCTTCCTATATGTAAAAATGCGGAAAGGGGGAGGAGTAAGGGAAAGAGAGTGCAGAGGGAAAACCTAAAGAGGAGGGGGAAATCCCGCATTTTTGTTGGGTTTAGTTTTTCCCCCTCCTCTTAGGTTGTCCCTTTGCATACTATTGAGGGGTATTAAGCAAAATCAAATTATACCAAACAAAACACACGATTACAACAAACATATTCCGATTTATCAAGCTGATACATAAGCCGCATCAGTACATAAGCTTTTTCAGATTTCTGTCCGACATAAAGGTCGAAGCATTATAAAGGAACATAACCTTGTCATACTCCGAAACGTCGATAATATCCTTGTATGACATCTGGATATAGCGCATATCCACCATGGTTATCTCGCTGAAATGCTCGGTCATGAAGGGCACGAAGCAATGGGCATAGCTGTCCTTGAATACCAGAAGCTTTTCTCCCTCGTTTCCTGTGCGGATAGTTACCATGGGCTGATTTGTGCCGAAAAATGTGCTGTATTTGTCCTTAACATCAAGATATTCCCTGAAATACATTCCTTCATGCAGCTCGGGGTCTGCGCCGAACTGAGAGTATATCTCCACCTCAGGCTCCGCTCCCCTTTCCGCAGGGAGCCAGATATCAAGGCTGTCAGGCTCTATACCTTCATAAAGCACCTTGGAATAAAATGTCCCCTTGAACGAATCGGAAGCATGATCTATATCGTAATCGCTCTCGGTAAGCGGAATTATATCCATCTTCCTTGCAGCGGCAATATAGGCAAGAAACGCTCCCCTTGTGGTCCAGTGATGATCTGTTCTGTAATAGATATAGCTGTCCTTATTTGCGCTCAGGGCAGAGTAAACATCAATAGGCACAGCCTTTCCCTCAAGCTTTGCATACACATCGCTTATAAACGCCTGCTGGTCGGGATTGGGCGCATTGGCGGGCAGCTCGTTTTTATAAATTTCCGCCTGGGTCGGCACTATCATCACATAGGGAACGATATTATTATCCTCGGCAAATTTTATTATGCCGTTTACGCTTTTTTCCACCTCGGTCATATCAGGCTCGGGTATCTTCTCCACAAGCCTGTCGGGGAGGATATATATATCATTGCGCTCCCTTTTGCCCGTCAGCATTTCAAGGGAGGTTTTTGCGGATATCCAGCCGTCATGACCTGCGAAATGGTCGGATACATATTCCTCCGTTCCGCTCATAAATTTTCCGCTGTATATATTTTTTCCCGTCAGCTTCGGGAAATCCACAAGCTTTCGGTTCTGAGTCTCCGAAAAGCTCTCCTTTTCGGAAAATACCGTTGCAAGTCCAAGTCCCGCAAGCATTCCGAAGAAAAGCAGCACTGTTACAAGAGATGTCACTGCTTTTATCTGCTTTTCCCTTGCGGCGGCTGTTCGGGTGGAGACTGTTTTATTTTTGCTCATATTTATAACCATCCTTAACGAGAGTTTTGTGGTTTTCGAAGCAAATCGAGGCGACAGCCAAATCTTAGTCTTTAGACTAAGAAACAAAACTCGGAGTTTGAAAATCTTTGATTTTCAAACTATTTCCTCTTTTAGAATCTGAAATACAAAAACGGATTATAAGACGCATCTACAAGATATGCAGTGCAGACAAGCAGCCCTCCGATAACGAGTATCACCGATGATACTGCCGATATTTTCAGGCTCTTTTTCTCGGAATACTCGATCACCTTGCTGCCTATTCCTCCCGAAATTAGTATGCACATTACAAGCAGGAAGAAGTTGGATACAAGGGTATATTTGAAATATCCGTCCACTGCCGCTCCCCCTGCGCCGAACATGGCTGCTATAAATCTGCCTGCGTCCGACAGAGTATCCGTATCGAAAAGCACCCAGCCGAACACTGCCGCAAGGAAGGTATAAAGCATACTTATTCCCGAGGGAAGCTTTTCAAGCACCTTGCCGAAGCCAAGTCTTTCAATTACAATAAGGACACCGAAATACAACCCCCACAGGACGAAATTCCAGCTTGCGCCATGCCACAGTCCCGTTAGCGCCCAGACGATAAAAAGGTTCCGATAGGTCTTTGCCGCTCCGCAGCGGTTTCCGCCCAAGGGGATATATACATAGGATCTGAACCAGCTGCCGAGAGTGATATGCCATCTGCGCCAGAATTCGCTGACGCTCTTTGAGATATATGGGTGATCGAAGTTTTTCGGAAACTCGAAGCCAAGCATTTTTCCAAGCCCCGATGCCATATCCGAATAGCCTGAGAAATCAAAGTATATCTGGAAGGTGAAGGCGAGTATCCCAAGCCATGCGGTGGCGGCGGATATACTGCCGTAATCCATTGCTTTTACCTGCGACCATATTACACCTATGTTATTTGCAAGGAGTACTTTTTTAGCAAGTCCCTTTACAAAAAGGGCTATGCCTGCACTTATTTTGGGTACTGTTACGGTGCGTGATTCCAGCTCCCCTGCCACGTCTTCATAGCGCACGATAGGTCCTGCCACTATCTGCGGGAAAAGGGAGACATAAGAAGCGAAATTCAGAAAGCTCTTCTGAACGGATATATTTCTGAGATACAGGTCAATGGTATATGACATTGACTGAAATGTGAAGAAGGATATTCCAACAGGCAGGTCAACACGCTTTTCATTCAGCCCGAAGTCGTATATTTTATTCAGCGCCTTATTTACAAGGATAACGGGATTTGTAAGCTCTGTTCCCAGAAGCGAATTTACGGTATCAAAGAGGAAATCACTGTATTTGAAAACGGCAAGCAGTCCCACGTTCATGCAAACAGATACGATAAGGCAGCGCTTTCGCTTCTTGTCATCATCATCGTATTTGTCCATGAGCCTGCCTGCTGTATAGTCAATTGCTGTTGACAACAGCATGATTATTACATAAAAAGGCTCTCCCCATGCATAGAAAATCAGTCCCGTAATGAATATGATAATGTTTCTGAGCTTATTGCCCGAAACAAAATACAAAAGCATTACGATGGGAAGAAAAAAATATAAAAAGCTAAGCTCCGAAAAAACCAAAATTATTCTGCTCCTTCCTCGCCGTTCATTTCCGATACTATTTTTGCCAGCTCATCGGCAGTCATCATTGTGTTAAGTATTTCAGCCATTGCTCCCGTAGTCAGAAGCTCGGGAAGTCCAAGTCTTTTCAGAAGCCTTCTGCGCCTCTCCGATGCGTCGGGCGCTCCCGAAAATCCAAGCTCGTACAGAAGCATTTTATCAATATCTCCCTTTGGCTTTTCGCCCTCGGTAAAGGTCACTCCCGCACGTCTGAACGCATCAAGAATTATTTCCTCGCTCATTCCCTCAACGCCCAGCTTTCCCTCCTTTGAAGGAGCTGCCTTTCTTCGTTCCTTGCCGAAGATATCGGGAATATACACGTTTATGATATTTCCGTTCTTTACTGCGCCCTTGAGATAATTTCTTATCTTGAAGCCTGCGCTGTCGCTGTCGGTCAGGATTATTATGCCCGTTTTTTCCGCATAATGCCGTATAAGGCTCATTTTCTCCTTATCCTTATAAATGTGGAATCCGCCTGTGCAGATTATCACGCCGTTTATTACCGAGGAAAGCTTTATTTTATCATACTTTCCCTCAACTACAACAGCCTGACTTATATTTATCAATGTTATTCTTCCTTTTTAATTTATCTTCCCGAAAGCATGGAGACTATTGCCTTTTCAAGCACTATTTCGGGGTCTCCCGCTCCCGATTTCATATCAAGGTCAGCCTTGCTCAGTATCTCAAGGCAGCTTCTAAGCCGCTCGGTGCTTGTTTTTCTGACCGATGAAAAGGCATTTTTCACACGAAATTCAAGATTTGAGGCATATCCGAAATCCTTCATTACTGCGCTTATGTTCTTTCCGCTGTCAATGGCAAGCCTTGCACGGTAAAGATCATTCATGCTGCCTGCAAGGACATACAGCAGATATACGGGGGTATTCTCGGGGTCTGCCATAAGCTCGCTGTAAAGCTCCATTGCACGGCTCATATTTCCTGCGGCTACGGCGTTTGCAAGGTCATAGGACTTTGCGTCCGAATTATCGGGAGTGAGGGCGGCTACGTCCTCCTCCGTGATATTTCCGCCGTTTGCATATGAGGCAAGCTTATCCGCCTCGTTCATTATCATGAGCATATCTCCGCTGCAGCGGTCAAATATCATTCCTGCGGCACGCTCATCAATTGTGCTTCCCAGCTTTGTGATACGGGCGGCTATTGCTTTTATATTTTCCGATCGGGTCTTTACATTCAGCTCGCAGACTGTCCCATGCTTTGAAACAAGGTCGATCAGCTTTTTGTTCTTTGCTGTGGGGAATTTTTTTCCGCCGCATATGTCTATATTGAGTGCCGCAAAAATAAGCACCGTTGTGTCGGGGAGATTCGCAATTGTTTCGTTAAGAAGCTTCATTCGGTCGGAGGTTATGCTTTTATGTCCCGCTCTCTGCTTGGTCTCCTCCTCCATGTCAAGGTCAGAAACAGTGACGCAGAGCTTATCAGCAAACATGGGAAATGCATCGCACACCTCCGCAAGCCCCTCAACATCAAGATCTCTGCCCTCAAAGCGGTGGAGATTATATGCTTCGTCTCCCTTTTTTACGGTCTTTGCTATCATGGCACGGAAATATTTTTCCACCATATATCGGTCTGTACCGTAAATATAATACGCTCCCGTCAGCTCGCCGCTTTTTATTATCCTCGAAAGCTCTTTTTCATTTATCGAAGCCATTTTCTTTCCTCTTCCTTCATCAGCGTGCCGTCTTTTGCAGCAAATTCTCCGCCTCTCATATACACCTGCGCCGAGGCGGGAACTCGTCCCTTATATCGCTTTTCGGTCACTGCATATATATCCGCTTCCGCAGTCACGTCCGCTATGCAGTCATATATGCACATATCATAATGCTCGTCGGGAGGGGTGCATTTTCTTTGGACGCAGAGTATTTTCACTCCCGATGCTTCAATTACAAAACAGTCCTTATGGGGATATATGATAATTCCGTCAAATCTTATTATATTCTCTTCCGCTGTATAAGTCAAGCCGTTTTCCGTATCTTCGGTGATAAGACCGGCATGGGGATATTCAGCTTTATACATGGGCGCTGCGTATTCCGCTCCGCTAAGCACTGCTATCAGTCCCACTGTTCCCGTATCATTGCGGGTGATATATCGTTCGGCAGCTTTTACGCTTCCCTTGTTTCCCATAAGATCTATTACCGAAGAATATTTTCCGTCCGAAATTATTATTACGCAGCCTTTTCCTTCGGTGAGAATTGATATTTTCGTATATTCTGCGGGAACGGCACGATATACCGCTATGCTGACTGCACCTGTGAACACTGCCGCCGACACTGTGAGAAAAACTGCCGATCTGTTTTTCATTATAAGCATTGCTGCTCCTGCGGTTATTATCACGAGCATTATAACAGGGGCGGCAATCCTTGTTCCCGAAGGGAGATATGCAAAGGGCAGAGAGCCTAATTTTTCCGCTGCCCACAGGGTCGGGCGGCACAATGCTCCTGCGCCGAGAAACAGTCCTCCCGACAGCCATGAAAAGGGCAGAAGCGCACAGACTGCCCCTGTCATTGCTATTATCATTGCTGAGGTAAACAGGGGCGACAGGAGGAAATTCGTGATGGGTGCGATGACTGAAAGCTCGTCAAGACACAGCGCCGAAGCGGGAATTACTGCTGCCGATGCACAGACGGCGGTGGTAAGTGCGCTTAAAAGTCCGATACCGCTCATTTTGCTGCCCATCCTGTCTTCTATGGATCTTTTTACAATTTCGGTCAGCTGCGGGGCAAGCACTGCCGCTCCGAACACTCCCGAAAAGGAGAGCATAAAAGATGCACTGCGTACAGAAAAGGGAGTTCCTGCTGTTAGGATAACGGCGGCTATGCATAATGAGGTCAGCGGGTCGTTATGTCTGCGGAAAAGCTCCGCCGAATAGACAAGTATTGTCATTACAAAGGCTCTCATAACGGATATTCCCATATCCGCAGTCAGGGCAAACAGGGCGCAGACGAGGGTTATCAGCAAAAGCTTTCCCCTTTTTGACAAAGTAAGAGCCGATGCAAGTCCTGCGGCTATTCCTGCCGCCACAGCCATATGCATTCCCGAAACTGAAGCGATATGCCCTACTCCCGAGCGATACAGAGCTTTTTCCGCCTGAGATGATATTTGCCATTCACCGCTGCCGAATATCATTCCGATAATAAGCTCGCCCTCATCGGAGGGGACATATTTACGGACAATTGCTGCTGTTTTTGCTCTGAAGTTCTTCAGCTTATGAAAAAGACTGTTTTCATTAAGGGTATATTCCTCGCTGTCGGGGTCCAGAAGGAGAAATATATTTCGGGAACGGTAATGATCCGCCGAATCGAAAAAGCTTGTATTTTCGGGGCATCTGAGCGTTCCTGCTATAACCGCAATATCTCCTCTAGCAAGCTCGCCGTCCGAGGAATACCAGCCGATATCAGCCTTTTTTCCGTCTGGAAAGGCGATACGGGCGGTGCAGAAGGCTCTGTTATCCGAATATGCTCTCACGTCCCTTATAACAGCCTTTCCCTCAAAGTGCGTTCCGTTTCGTGCGGCGATATTTTCATAAACAAACGCGTCATAGCCGCTGTAATACAACATTCCCATCCCGCAGCACAGGGCGGCGGCGGAAAATGCGTAAAGACGTCCTTTTCTTTCGGGACGAATAACAAGCAGCACGGTCAGACCGAAGCACAGCAGTATCCCTCCTGCTGTACAGGACAGCCACAAAGTCAGAAAGGAAGCCGCAAGCAGTCCCGAAAGATATCCCAGTCCAAGGACTGCGGCTTTTCTCGTCATTGACATCATTCCCCGCTTTTTTCTCGTCAGATGGGGATATTATACCATATTATAGGGAAAATTATCAAGGGCGATGTTTTTTATGTTCCCCAAATATTTTTGGCTTTTTGTTGACGTTTGGGATATATTGACAAAATGTAAACAATATCACCGAATCGATTCACAAATCATCAAACCCACGCAGGCAAGCCGTTTTCCAGATGCTGCTTCTTCCGAAGAAAATACAAAAAAATGCTTGACAAATATATTTGATTGTGATATAATATAATAGTCGTCAGGAGAGAGCTCTTGAGACACCGAATATTTCGGGGTGTAGCTCAGTTTGGCTAGAGCGCTACCTTGGGGTGGTAGAGGCCGTGGGTTCAAGTCCCGTCACTCCGACCAATTAGACCTTGCAGTTTTCTGCAGGGTCTTTTTGCATATTGAAATGTCCTTTACCTATAATATGGAAAATCCGTATCACAT
>JAGBFZ010000430.1 GCA_018110855.1 Oscillospiraceae bacterium | reverse complement strand
AGCTCCGCTCTGTGGCCCTTCTCAACTCTCGGATGGCCCGAAAATACTGAGGACCTTAAATATTTCTATCCCACAAACACCCTTGTTACGGGCTATGATATCATCTTCTTCTGGGTCATCAGAATGATGTTCTCGGGAATTGAGAATATGGGCAAGGCTCCCTTTGACACAGTTCTTATCCACGGTCTTGTGAGGGATTCTCAGGGCAGAAAGATGTCAAAATCTCTCGGAAACGGCATTGATCCTCTTGAGGTCATAGATCAGTACGGCGCTGACGCTCTCCGCTTCATGCTTGCAACGGGCAATGCTCCCGGAAACGATATGCGCTATATCGAGGACAAGGTCAAGGCTTCGAGAAACTTCGCAAACAAGCTCTGGAATGCGTCAAGATTCATTCTTATGAATCTTCCCGAGGACTTTAAGCTCTCCGGTCTCCCCGAGAACCTTGCTACCGAAGACAAGTGGATAATCAGCAGATTCAACACTCTTGCGGGAGAGGTTAATCAGAATCTTGAAGCCTTTGAGCTGGGTGTTGCCTGCCAGAAGCTCTACGATTTCATCTGGGACGTTTACTGCGACTGGTACATTGAGCTTACAAAGCCCCGTATTCAGGCGGGCGGCGAGACTGCAAAGACCGCTCAGACAGTTCTTGTGTGGGTAATGGAAGGAATGCTCAAGCTGCTTCACCCCTTCATGCCTTATATTACCGAGGAAATATGGTCTGCGGTTTCCGACAGCGACACACCCATTATGCTTTCCGAGTTCCCCGTATTTGACGAAAAGCTTGTTTACAAGCAGGAAGAAGAGGACTTCGGCAAGATAATCGACGCTATCAAGGCTGTAAGAAATATCCGCTCCGAGATGAATGTTGTTCCCTCCGTAAAGGCTCAGCTCTTTATCGAAACTGCGGACAAGGACGTTTTTGCCGCAGGAGTTATGTTCTTTGAGAGACTGGCTTCCGCTTCCTCCGTTGAGATAGGCGACAGCTTCGATATTCCCGATTCCGTTACGGTTGTAACTCATTCCGCAAGGATCTTCATTCCCATGAGCGAGCTTGTGGACAAGGAAAAGGAGCTTGCACGCCTTAACAAGGAAAAGGCGGCTGTTCAGAAGGATATTGATTTCTCGAATAACAAGCTGAACAATCCCGGCTTTATGGCTAAGGCTCCCGAAAAGCAGGTGGAGGCTGAAAAGGCTAAGCTTGCTAAGGCTCTCGAAAAGATGGAAAAGATAGAGCAGTCCATCGCTGCATTCTCCAAATAATCGGCGTGGCGGAGTGTCGCCGCAGCCACCTCGTAAGTAAGTTTTGAGGGAATTTTCTCAAATGCGGCTCGGTAACGTTAGTTAAGTCAAAACAAGTATTTATTTCATTTCGGCGGCTCTCTCCCGGGGCTTTATTCGGGGGGAGCCGCATGTGATATGGTGGGATATAAATGATAACAAAGGAGCAAATAGAAAGCACATTTCGCAGGGAAGAGGAATTTGACCGCAGATGCGGAGTGTTTGCAGGAATAATATGCAGGCTTTTAAAAATAAAAGCGATGCCCGCAGTGCTTGCGTTTATTCTAATATTGTCACTTATTTATATTATCAGCGCAGGCAATTTAGCTGCAATATTTCTGAGAACGGGAAGGGTATTGCTGATTGCGGCAGGGATAGTTATTTTTGTTTTTGCAGGAATTATGATAAATATACTGGCGGTCAATATTCTTGAACACAGAAAATTATTACCCTCCGTAAAGCATATATATCCGCTTATCCGTTCGTTACGGCTGAAAAAGGAGCTTGAGAAGGAGCCTGCAAAAGCAGAAAAAAAGCTTATTGACCGCATTGTCGGGAAGGGCGTAAAGCCTGATATGCTTTTTGACCTTGCTGTTTATTTCAATTACTGCCTGGGTGAAAAGCCCGAAGGGTGCAGGTATATCTATGAGCAAGCGGTCAGGCTTCGGGATATAGACGATCATTCCGACAGGCTTATTACTCATATGGAATATTCATTGGCAATTTCCGAAAAAAATGCCGCCGAGACCGTGCGCATATTTGAAGAAAACGAGAAAATTTTTTCGGAAGGTGCATTTGATACGGCAGAGAACTTACTTGCATATCTGAATAATCTGGGCGAATATTATTTCGCAAAGGGCAGATATGACACCGCTCTTGAAATGTTCCTTGAAAAAAAGGAATGCACCCGCCGATATACTGAGCTTCGACCCGACAGAAAGTCGGTATATGCGGATAACCTTGCGCTTGACGAGCAGGATATTGCAAAATGCTTTGAAAAGCTTGATATGCCTGAAGAGGCACAAAAGCATATCCGTGCGGCGGAGAAAACGGCTGCCTATGAAAAAAGGGGAGTGACATAAAATGCGTGAAGTAACTCAGGACGAAATAGACGCTGCGGCAAAGCGTTCGCTTGATCTGCTTGACAAGCCGAGGAAATTCTTTGAAACGGCTGCTTTTCTCGGGATAATGGGGGAGATGTTTCTTACAGCGGCGGCATTTTTGGCGTCAAATTTCTTAAAAAATATTTTGCCTCTTTTTATCGTATTGGCGCTGTCTGCGGTGATGTGGATATGGATATTTCGCCACAAAGACAAAATGCAGAAGCGGGTAGGCTTAGAAAACGCCCGTCTGGCAGGCTTTTCCGAGGAGCAGTTTAATGAGCTTACGGAGTGCAGAGAAATAAACGATCTGGTTCGGGCAGAGCTTTATTCGGACAGGGTCATGGAGCTTTTTGAGGAAAAGCTTTCAAAAAGCTGCGGATATACAAGGATATATTGCCTTTGTAATCTTATATCGGGCTGTATTCAGCGGCTTGATGAGGATAGACTGCAGCAGAAGGTAAGAGAGCTTGAAGCGATAACACCTCAGAACAATATGGAGGAACGGGAGCGGGCAAACGGGCTGTTTTATTACTACGCTTTCAAAAAGAAATATCCCGAGCTTATCTCTTTTTTTGAGGACAACGAGCTGCTGTTTTCTCAGGAGGTAAATTCAGATTTTGAAATGATATATTCGTTTATGGCAAAGCTGGGGGAATATTATTTCGCATTAAAGGAATACGAAAAGGCTCTTTCCTATTTTGAAAAATGCTTTATTTATGAGGAAAACAAGGTGAGGGTCAGAGAGATGAAGAACGCTCCCGAAAATAAGACCGAGCTGCTTAATATGGGAGCATTTGCCGTAAACTGCGCTCAGTGCTTTATAGAAACGGGAGATCTGACGGCGGCGGAAAAATTTCTTGACAAGGCACGTCCCGTTAATATGTTAACGGCACATCTCAGCTATGAATTTTCCGAGACGGAGAACAAGCTAAGCAGACTTAAAGAAAGAGGGGAAATGAAATGATAAACCTCACAAAGGAAACTCTTGACAGGCTTTACAAAAAGCAGAAAACTATGCTTTCAATGGGGTGGATAATCACCATTGCGGTTATCGTTATAAGCGAGATCGCAAGAAATATGCTGTATGATGTATTTCCCAACAAAGTCGCACTGAACAGCATAATTCTCCTTATTGATATTATGCCGTTCATTTACATCTGGTACACCATAAAAAAACTTATTCCTGCAGGACACGGCAAACTTCTTCGCAAGGCGATAAAGGTCATGCAGTATGATTTTATTTCGGACAATACAGTTGACATGTTATATCGGCTTATCGGTCAGGCGGCAAAGTATACCGAAAGGGTGAGGCTGACAGGACTGCTTGTTACCACATATATTCTTAGAGGACAATATAATGAAGC
>JAGBFZ010000429.1 GCA_018110855.1 Oscillospiraceae bacterium | reverse complement strand
CCCATAATATACCCCGCCCCAAACTGCCGCTTGCCGCTGCGTGTGGCGGATTACTTTGATTTTCATAAAAATTTTTATTATAATTATGATATAAGAAAAGAGAAAACAAAGTCAATCTGCAACAGCCAAATCCAAAGAGCTTCACTTTGATTTTTCAAAAAAATTTAAGTATAATTATTATAGAAAATGAAACGGAAAATTAAATTCCGAGCGACAACAGACTTGAACACCAAGCGGATTATTTTGATTTTCCAAAAAATATTTATTATAATTATTGTAGGAAGTAAAGAAATAATTACTTCAAGAATTCAAGAGATAAAAGGAGTATTATAATGAAATTTAAAGATTATCACCCACATATTGAAGTTATCAGCAATATGGCAGAAAAAGCATCAGACCCTAAATGTTATCCTTATCTACTTCAAAGAGAACTGGCACACGACCGAATATTCACAAGGTATTGTATGGAAAGAGAGCTGACCCCAAAAGAAATTGATATGATTGTTGATAAAGTAATTCAGCGGCTATCGGTACGGGCAGACACAAAGCAGGCAATACAACAGATTGAAAGCCTGAATAAAGCTATCACAGATTTAACAACCATAGGAGGACAAAAGTAAATGACATATCCAAATCAAAGAACCGTAAAAATTCATAGAGAAAAACCAAAGTCTGATTTTCTCGGAATTAAAAATGAGAACTGGAAAGCGGCAAGCCGCAATTTAAGCGCACACTCTTTCCTGTTGTATATCTACCTTGCTTCCAATGCAGACAACTATTCCCTTGCTCTATCTCCTGCCGCTGTCCGTCAGGAGATTGGAATGGCTCGTTCCACCTACCACGACCAGTTTCACATACTTGTTGATAAAGGCTACCTTGTTCCGACACACGGAAATACATACGAATTTTTTGAAGTACCTCAAACGAGCCGCGGAGAAGATAAGGAAGAAGAAAGTACAATGTTGGCAGACGGAATTGATTTTGCCGCTTGTACAGATGACGGAAACGCTTTGCCGCAAATCGACAAGATTGAATTGTCAGAGGATATAGAAATAAATAATAGCCAAGAGAATATAAATAAAGGGATAAATAATGAACAGACACAGCAAGATGAACAACAGCCGATGACAACAGTAAAAGAGATTACAATACCATCACCAAGAGCAAGACCGTCAAAGAAATTCAGATTTTAAAAGGCAAGCGGCGGGAGCTGTAAACTTCCGCCGCTTTGGTGTATTCTGTTGTCCGTTTCTGCGGAAGTGTTCAGCATAATTGCTGCCGAGCTTTGCCGCTGCGTTCGTTACTTTTCGCTTTTGTAATCAGTGTCTATCTGATTGAGCTTTTTTTGCAGAACTTCAATTCCTGTCTTTGATACTGCAAGATAATACTGTTCTGTCACCTTACCGCTTGCGTGTCCCATCTGATTTGTAAGCAAGTGCGTTGGTGTGTTAAGCTCTGCGAGCCGTGTTCCGTAGGTATGACGAAGATAATGGAATTTGAAATCAATGTTCAGCTTGCTTTTTATCGTGCAGCTATGATATTTCATTGAGTTTACGGTCTGTATCTTTCCATTCGGCAAGCTATTGACTAGCAGCAGCGAGGAAATCTTATTTCCGTCAAGGTCTGTTATGTATGTGCTGTTCTGTTTACGCTGCGCTTTCAGCTTCTTTGCGTGTATCTCGGTCTGTTGTTTGAGCTGCGTGAAATATTCAATCAACTTGTCACTCATATAAACAACTCTGCGTGAGTTGCGGGTCTTTAGTGATACAAGCTTTATAAGCCCGTCCTGATACTGCATTTGTCTGTCTATTGTGATAGCCCCTTTTTCAAGGTCTATGTTCTCCCATTTAAGCCCGTAGCATTCGTTTATACGCAGCCCACAGCATTTACCGAGAAGATATGCGGTTTCAGCGTTCGACCCGCGGAAATACTCGTCAAGCTGCTCTATCTCTTCAACAGAAAAAGCCACGATATCAATATCATCATCGACTTTCATTTTAGGCATACGAATTCGTATATCCTTATTTACACACAGCTTGTTGTATGTATCAACATCAATATAGTTTCGTGAATATGCCTGACCAAAAACGAGATAGAACATTTTGAGAAAGCCCTCTACATACATAAAAGACCGACCCTCATCATAATACAGCCTTGCAAGATAGTCGTTGACTTCCGCAACAGATATATCATCAATAAACCGCGCCCCGAAATTCACTGAAATGTGATTGCGCCATAAGCTGTCCTGCTTCTTGATAGTAGCATAAGACTTGCCGCTGCGACCATTCTCACAGTATTCCTCATAAACCTCTTGCACGGTCATTCTGCGCAGCGGCTTCTCGTGCAGACTTGCTTCAAATTTAAGCTCTGCGATATGCCTTGCTCGTATTGCTTCATTCTTTGTAAGCAAGGGATTTCCGAATTCGTCCTTTGAGTTCTTTCGGTTGATACGCTTTCCGTCTACTGTTTTGGTGAAACGGTAAGCCCATCTTCCACTCTTTAACTGATAAACTCCGAGCTGATTGTTGTTTGACATAATGTTATCCTCCTGTTTGAGGACACATCAGGTCACATTTTATACATTTTCATAAGCGGCAAGTGTCCCTGTCCAAATCCGATAAGCGCAGCGGCGAAGCCGCTTCTCGGGGATTGCGTAGCGAAGCTAAGCACTCCCCGCGGCAAAGGACGAAGCAAGACACGGCAAGGCAT